>NZ_AQOQ01000010.1:0-114986 GCF_002888555.1 Alcanivorax sp. MD8A
TGCAAGGAGTTATTCAGAGGCTCCTTAAGGTTTGATGCGGCGAAAGCGCAGGGCCTGGAGTGACATCATCAGTTTGAACAGGGTGTTGCCCCAGGGCGGAGCGACCATGGCTGCCAGGTTGATGCGGCCCTTTCGCACCACCCCCTTGGTCTTGGAAAAGGTGAGGAAGCCTTCCTTGCCGTGATAATGCCCCATCCCCGAGTCACCAATCCCCCCAAAGGGAATGTCGTCTGCGGTGACATGGCTGAGGGTGTCGTTGATGCAAACGCCCCCGGAGTGGGTGGTTTGCAGAATCTGGTTGCCCCGCTGCTTGTCCCAGTCAAAGTAATACAGTGCCAGAGGCCGTGGCCGTGCGCGCACTTCCTGCAAGGCGGCGTCTAAATCACGGTAACCCACCACCGGCAGAATCGGTCCGAAAATTTCCTCCTGTAGCACTTTCATGTCGGTCGTGGCATTCAGCACCAGGGTCAGCGGCATTTTTCGCGTGCCACTCATATCCTCCCCCGAGGGGTTGATGGGAATGAGGGTCGCTCCCTTGGTGCGGGCATCCTCCAGATAACTTTCCAGCCGCTGCTTTTGTCGTTCCGAGATGATGGCCGTGTAGTCCGGATTGTCGACCAGCGTCGGGTAGGCTTGTTCGACGGCGCCGGTAAAGGTACGGACAAACTCGCTGATTTTATCCTCATGACAGAACACATAGTCCGGTGATACACAAATTTGCCCGGCGTTCATGCTCTTGCCGAAAGCCAGTCGGCGGGCGGCTTCGTCAACCGGAAAGTCCGGGTGGATGATGGCCGGGGATTTTCCTCCCAGTTCCAATGTCACGGGCGTCAGGTTGTCTGCTGCAGCGCGCATGACGTGTCTTCCCACCTGAGTGGAGCCGGTGAAAACCAGATGATCAAAGGGCAACCTAGTAAATGCCGTGGCGATATCCACATCGCCACCCACCATGCACACCTCATCCGCGTCGAAGTTTTCGGCGAGAATCGCTTGCAGCAGCTGCCCTGTTGCGGGGGCGAACTCTGAGGACTTGAGCATCACCCGGTTGCCTGCCGCCAGTGCGCCAATCAGCGGTGACAGGGCAAGGAAGATGGGGAAATTCCAGGGTACCACGATGCCGACCACGCCCAGCGGCTGAACATGGACCTCTACCTTTGCCGGCATCACGGTGAGCGGGGCGTGGCGGCGTTGTGGCTTCATTAGCCGTTTGAGTCGCTTGCGGTAGTAAGCGATGCCTTCCAGTAACGGCAGGATTTCCGCCAGTTCCGTTTCGGCTGTGGAGCGGCCGCTGAAATCCTGGCTGACGGCACTGGACAGAGCCTGACGATGTTCCAGCAAGGCATTATGTAACCGATTCAGGTTCTGGATCCGCTTCTCGCGTGTGGGGGCGGGGGAATCCATAAAGGCCTGTTTTTGTCGGGCAAGAAGGAGCGGTAATTCGCTGGCATTGGTGCTCGCGCTGGCCAGTGTGTCAAGGCAGGAAGCGGTCATGGTGTGACTCCTGTGTGCAATATCAGCGGGCTGGTCCGGCCGCGTCGTTCAAATTCAGTGTCGATTGGTGTTCCAGGTACTGTGCTGAGGTTTTCCCTTCAGCCAGCTGTTGCTGTTGCTGCGTATAACAGGCCAGAGATTGCGGCGTGCAGGCGGCCTCCATAAAACGTGGCTCACTGCGGGCCAGTGAAAGCGCCAGCGACGAGGATTCACTGTCGCGCAGGCAGGCTTTGATGGCCGACAGCGTCGTTGGGCTTTTTTGCACCAGTTGTTGCGCCAGCTGGTGAGCGGTTTGCTCAAGAGCGTCGGGGTCGGTGGCCCGGTATACCAGACCTGCCTGACAGGCCTGGTCTGCATCCAGCCGCATTCCGAGCAAACATAATTCTGCCGCCTTGGCGCTACCTGTGAGTTTGACCAGGTGGTGAATGCCGCCAGAGCCCGGGATCAGCCCGACCAGGGTTTCGATCTGCCCTAACCGGTAACGTCCTCTGGCCATCAATCGGAAATCGCAGGCCAGTGCCAGCTCCATGCCATAGCCTTGGGCATCTCCGTGGATGGCCGCAATGACCGGCAGGGGATAATGACGCAGGGTGCGGATCAGACGGTTGGCACGGGCATAGAGCAAGGCGCCTTCGACGGGGGTGCCACGCATCCAGCGATCAATGCGTCCTTCATGGGGGCGCTGGCGATCCCGGCGTATCCACTGTCGTGCCAAGGCCATGGTGGTACGAATAGCCAGTGGAAAGGCTCCCCGCAGCCAGGGCTTCAGGGCCAGTGTCGGGGCGGCAACGCGATGAATCTCGGCCAGTGAATAGTGCGTAATAAAGGAGCCGGGATGCTCCCCGGTAAGGATGACAGCGCGTACCCCGGGCTGACGTTGTAGTGAACGCAGGGTGTCGTACAGCGCGTTCACCACGGGCGCGGTCATGTAGCCGCCGTCATCAAGGCAGAGCCTGATGGTGGCAACCTGCTCATGGAAGTGCAGTGATATGTGCGGCGAGGCATTCATGGCGATCGCTCCCTTATCAGCCCTGGCTGCGGGCCAGCCAGCTGTCCTCTTCACCAGGTTCGGGAAGGATTTCCCCGCCTTCCATGGCCCAGCTGGCAGGGAAGCCCACCAGGGTGGCTTCTACCTTGTCCAAAACTATTCCGGCACTCACTGCGACGCCTTCGCGAATCTTCTGACGAAGGGTTTCGGTGAGTTCGGCGTTTCGGTTGCCGCCGCTGCGGACATTACAAATGACATTCAGGTCATGCCCTCCCTTGAGCGGATGGCCGTGCATGAAGATCACGTTGACAAATTCCGGTGGAGCGCCTGTCAGGCCGCAATGGATGTCGGCAATGGCGTCCGCGGTGCGGCGGCGCGCGTCATAGCTGAGGGGCTGGCGGCTGGCGATGTTATAGACCGGCATGGGGACCTCACAGATTCGGGTTAACAATGATGGGGATGCGCTTGAATTGAGCGTGAATCACTGTACGGATGACCTTTGCTACAAAGGCAATCCGTCCGCGCAGGGAAAGCCGTTTCTGGGTGCCCTGAAAGACGTCGGCAAACAGGTCTTCTTCTACCAGGGCCAGCATCAGCTCGTCCGGGTGTTGACCACTGATTTTTAGCCAGTCTTTCTCGATGGCTTTCAGTACTGCGATGCGCTGGTTTTGGGGAAAGCCGGGTGGGCATTCCATGGTCACCAGTGAAGAGCGCGAATCCTGGTAATTGGTAAAGGCCTGACCGGCGGGAATCCGGTTCCAGATCAGTAACAGGCGTTCGCGGCTGACATGGTGGCGGTAATGGTTGCGGATGATCTTTTCCAACAGCGCCACCTGGGTGTCGCTGAACTGGTTTTCCTGTATCAGGATGAGCGTCTTGCGCATGGGATGTCCTCCAGATGAGCCCTTAATTTAGGGGATCACGGAGGGTCTGTTGATGTGAGTGCAGGCCAGTTATTGATATTTATGGCCAAATGGTCATAAATGGCCGGATGGATACACTGGCCACTACCCGCTCCATTTCCAGCATTGATCTCATGGTTCGCCTGGGCCGTGAGAAAGGCCTCTCTGTGGCGCAGTGCCTGCAAGGCACCGGTATCTCTGCCCATCAGTTGGAGGACCCGGAGTGCCGGGTGACCGGGGCTCAGGAACTGCAGGTGATCGACAACCTGGTGACGTTATTACCGGAAGCGTCGGGGCTGGGGATCGAGGCAGGGATGCGTTATCAGCTCACCACTTTCGGGATTTGGGCCTTTGCGATTATCAGCAGCCCGACCGTTCGAGCGGCGATCGAGGTCGGGCTGCGTTTCACCCAGCTGTCGTTTGTGCTGGTGCGGTTCGCGTTTCGTGAAACGCCCGGTCGGGCAGAAATTCTCATGGATGTCTCACACATTCCTCCCCGGCTGCGTCAGTTCGTGCTGGAGCGCCACCTGGTGATTTTTCTGCTTCTCAGCCGGGAAATGATGGGCGACGAATTGATGGCACCAAAAGAGATTCACCTCACCCTGGATCACCTGCCGTTCAAGGTAATGCCGGCGGCGCTGACAAACTGTCGATTGGTATTGGGCAGCGAGGACAATCGCATTGTGCTGGACCCGAGCCAGCTGTCCCGTGCCATTCCCAAGGCCAACCCCGCCACGGCAGAGTTTTGTGTTCGTCAGTGTGAGGCCTTGCTGGACCGACAGCGGCGTCAGACAGGGTTTCCCAGTGAAGTGCGCAGCATGCTGATTGGGCGAGTCGCGGACATGCCCTCGTTAAACGAAGCCGCGTCACTTTTCAATATGAGCCCGCGTACCTTTCGCCGGCGCCTGGAAGAACAAGGCAGTGGTTACCGGGCGTTAATGGAAGAGATTCGTGAAGGGGTGGCCATTGAGTTGCTGGAGACCGCGGGGTTGAGTGTGGAGTCGGTGGCAGAGCGTCTGGGCTATGCAGAAACCGCCAGCTTTATTCATGCCTTTACCCGCTGGACGGGTATGTCGCCAGGCAAGTTTCGCCGGCGCTAGGGAGCCTCTGAATAACTCCTTGCGTACTCAGCGTGGCCTGGAGCGCCCAGCTGTTGTGTCTTGTCTCGATGGTCAGGGTGGCTCCCTTTCCGAGAGGCAAGACGCAGCAGATGGGCGCTCCAGGCCGCGCCCTCCGGGTCTTCCAGGCTGGCTCGCACTCGTTGTTGCACTTTCTCGACAGGCAACCAGCATGCCATCAAAAGTGCGCCTAGATTGCGAGCCAGCCTGAAAGACTGAGCATGCAAGGAGTTATTCAGAGGCTCCCTCGTCCTCCGGTAACACGCCAAGCGAGCGGGCCAGTTGTACGGCCTGCACTTTCTTCCCTTTTTTCAGGGCGTCTTCAATGGAATTGGCGGCGTCCTGTTTGCCCTCCCTGCGCAGATTCGCAAGCAGATCTTGCCAAGCTGGGGCGAGGGTTTTTCTTGCGTCCATGGTGAGCGTGTTTCCGCTTGTGGTGTATTGTTTTATTTACGCAGCAGTGACGTGCCGACCGGAACAAAATGCCTGGGAGAGGGCACCAGGGCACATCGTGATCAAAGGTTAAACTTTCCCTGATGCCTGTGCACCCTGATTCCCGGTGTCGGTATCTGCTTTGCCTGTCAATGCGTGCGGCCTCAACGTAAGCGGTAGCATGGTTACCGTGCGGGATGAATCGAGCACGAATTATCCGATGTGTGCGGGATGGTTTTTATCCGGCTGGATAATGCCGTGTTCGCGTTCGCCGAAGACCGCCTTCATGCGATAGATCTGCTGCTCCCGGCCCTTCTTCTCCAGCGTGCGTTTGTCTGCCCGGCTTGCCCGTTGATACACGCCGCGGGCAATCCGTAGCGGTGTGGTCATGGCCGGATACCAGGGCAACACCCATGCGGGCAGGCCCAATGCGCTCATCTGTTCGCGGGACAGGAACAGACGTGTCAGGCTCAGGTGCGAGTGGTATTCGTATTTCAGGTACAGCTTGTGTAAGCGCGGGAATGTATTTTTCCAGGGGTAGATGCGGTCAAAGGGTTCTTTGGACAACGCCTCGCCCAGTTCCTTGCTGGTCCAGTCGGGGCGGGACTGGGTGGCCTGGGTGTGACGCAGCAGGCGGAAGCCTTCCATCTCGGAATCCACCAGCCACTTTTCTTCCACACCCATCAGCCAGCCGGCGTATTTCCACAGGTGCATCACGGCACGGGACTCGTGTGGCGTGATGATGACACCACCCAGCCGCACGCCGAGTAGCAGCACGGAACCGAACGCCAGATAGGTGGCAACCATGTCAGTCTGGTTGGCCGGGATGCCCCACTCATTGTTGTCCCATTCCTTTCGGGTTTGCAGATGGCGGCGCACCATGGAATGCACCCAGCGCACATGCAGGGTATTGATAAAGCCTTCGCCGAAGCGTTCCATGCCGCCATGTTCGGTGCAGTCCATCCACCACTTGAGGGTTTCACCGGTACGCTGGGACGCCCCCTTGTTGAGTGCACCGGTAGCCACCAGGGCATGATTGAAACCGCTGAGCAGGTAGCCCACCATCAGCGCCTGGTCGCGCATGATGTAGAGACCAAACTCGCCCAGACTCTGCACGACGCCAACACCTTCTTCCAGTAACTCGCGGTCCAGCCAGTCAGGATCGCGGTCCACCAGAGCAAAGAAATCCTTGAGGGGCTGTGGGGCATTGTCCACGGCGTCGATGCCTTCCTTGACGGCCTTGTCATACATGCCGCGGCGCTCGCGGGCATTGCCTTCCATGATCCAGTCCAGCAGGGTATCCATGGGCTCGTCGCCTTGCCACAGGGCATCCACCAGCTGGTCGTAACGTTCCCGGGTGGGCGCCAGTTGTTTGCCAAACACCATCTTCTGCAAGCGTGGCAGTTTCTGGGTGATCTCAAAGGGGCGCACCCGGGTTGGTGCAGGTCTGGCGCCGGTGTGGTTGTTGGATGTGTTCATCACGGTTGGGGCCTTGGCCATGCAGGAAGTCCTCGCCTGAATTTCGGTATGGGAGTAAGCTAATTCAAGCAATTACTTGAATTCAACTTGCGTTTGAGGATGGCATGCGCCGACAGCCGAAACAGCGCCGTTCCCGGGAGATGGTGGACCGTATTCTCGAGGCGGCGGCTGCCACCCTGGTAGAGCGGGGCCTGGAATACACCACCACCAATCACATCGCCGATCAGGCGGGGGTCAACATTGCCTCGCTGTACCACTACTTCACCAACAAGGAAGAGATCGTTGCAGCGGTTCTGGAGTGGCAGGCGCGTAAACTGATGGAAGGATTCACCCGGCAGCAAGTCGAGCTGGATCTGGCGCGGTTGCCGTTACCGGTGCTGGTGCAGACGGCGTTGATGTTCACCCTGCAGACCCTGCGCGCCGATCCGGTGGTACGGGAACTGGCCAAGCACTGGAACCAGTTGTCCCCCCAGTACGCCATGTCTCTGCTGGAGCAGCAGTTGCTGGACATCGCCATGACCTGGTTCCGGGCCAATTATCGCGACTACCCGTTGGAGGATCTCCACGTGCGGCTGTTCGTGCTGATCAATTCGTCCATGGCCACGCTGGCGCGCTACCTGGCCACACCGCCGTCCATGGTGATGGTCAAGGATGCCCAGATCGTGGCGGTGATGACGGACATGATTGTGAAGACGCTAACGCCAGAGGGGGAGGGCTGAGGCAGGTGTGGCGAGAATGGTCGGAAGTCAGAAGTCACTGGTCGGACGTCAGACCAGTCCAGCCCCGCCCCTGCTCCCCAACGCAGAAACGCCCTCATCCCTTACCACCCTGCGATCTTTCATCCAGTCGTCGCTGAGTCAGATTGATGGCGCTATCGCCCACGGCGACCCAGAAATGCGCCACGTCTTCCACCAGTTCATCCAGCGACACCTCAAGGTTTCCGTCCAGCCAGCTCACCACGATCTCGATGGTGCCGCCGATCAGCATGGCGGAACCCACCTTGGCAATAACGTGGGGCTCGTCGGCCTGGTGATACTCGATACTGAAGGCCGACAAGGTCTGCGCCAGTGTCTTGATGACGTCCTGCCGGTGCTTCAACGCACCGGGATTATCGTTGGCCAGACTGAACAGAATGCGTGCCCGCCGAGGATCGTCCACGAGCCATCCGATACTGGCGCGTAACGCCTGGGTGGCCAGTGGCAATGTCTCCTTGCCTTCCTGCAAACCTGAAAACACCGCGCTCTGCCCCACCTGAACCAGCTGGCCGGTCAGGTCGTTGATCAAGGCCGCGGCGAGCGCATCGAGATCCTTGAAGCTCTCGTAGAAATAGCGCTTGTTCAGGCCCGCATCCTGGCAGAGCTGGTGGATGGACAGCCCCTTCCAGCCGCTCTCCGAGGCTTTTACGAAGGCGGTATCCAGCAGGGTCTGACGGCGATTCTGAACTCGGGTGGCGGCGGATTCGCCAAGAAAAGGGCGTTTGGGATGTGACATGGGGGTGGCCTGGCTCCGATGTGCTCATCTTATAAAGCGAACGTCTGGCCCTCAAGGCGGTGTTGACTCGCTGAAGCGCCTGAATCTAATATTGGTACAGGTCTGTACCAAAAAAAATTTTGCGCAACATCGTCATCGTGATGGAGAAAAGTATGAGCGTGGCAGTCACAACCCGGGCATCGAAAGTGCCGATATCGGATCAGGCATATGTGGACAGCCTGAGGAAGATGCATGTAACACAACCGTCCAAGGCAAAGGCGCTGGCCTGGGAACTGTTTCAGGAATTGCAGAAACCGGCCCAGCAATACCGTCTGGCCGGCGTGTTTGCAGAAGGCTCGGCGCCGGAGTCTCCGGACGGGGATTGTGAAGGAATCAACATGAACCTGTACGGCAACCCGGTGCTCAGAGGGCTGGATTATTTGATTCGACTCGGCCGGATGCTGGGCGGTATGGGTTGGGCGGGAAAAACCTTCAATACCGACGGCACGGGTTATAACCGCCTAACGGGCAGCACAAAAATAGCCGCCATGGCGGTGATGCCGCACTACAAGTTGCGCAAGATCAATGGTGAACTTATCGGGTTCGATTTTTACCACTGCATTGATAATTCTCCTGTGGCGCCCAACATTCCGGTGCGATCTCTCAACTACGCATCGCCCGAGCACAACAACCCGCTGATCCTGCCCAAAACCCGTGATGAAATCGTCGAGATTGTTCCGGATGTGTTTTTGGGGCGCGTGCTGATCCGCGATGACTTTGGCTGGAATCTGTCCGGCTACTTTGGTCTGCGCTACCCCGTGGGAGGTTGAGTCATGGCGATTAAACTGGACGGTGCGGTGGTGTGTGTCACCGGTGCGGCGCGGGGGATCGGCAAAGCAACGGCCAGCGCACTCGCCAAGCGTGGCGCCCGGGTGGTGCTGGGCGACATTGATGAGGTGGAAGTAAAAAAAGCGGCCAAGGCGATCGGTGGCGGTGCGCTTGGGGTAAAACTGGATGTGGCAGACCCCGCGTCTTTTTCCACCTTTCTGGCTGCGGCGAAAGACTTGGGGCCCATTGCCTTATTGGTGAATAACGCCGGCATCCAACGCACAGGACGCTTTATTGATCAGACCCTGGAGAGCCAGCACAGGGAAATCGCCATCAATCTGGGTGGCGTGATTAACGGCATGCGGCTGGTGCTGCCGGACATGCTGGCGTCGGATTACGGTCACATCGTCAATGTGGCGTCCATGTCTGCCAAAATGACGCTGCCAGGTGTGGCGGTCTACACCGCCAGCAAGTTTGGTGTGGCCAGCCTGTCCCGTGCTGTTCGCGCCGAGGTTGCGGATTCCCTGGTCAGCATCACAACGGTGATGCCCTCTGCGGTGCAGACAGAATTAACAGCGGGGCTGAATATTCGCGGTGTGCCCGCAGCCAAGCCCGAGGCGGTGGCGGAAGAAATTGTGGCCTCCTGTGCCCACGGCAAATCGGAAATTACCGTGCCACGCTGGTTGTCTCCGGTCTCTGCCATCGAAGAAGTGCTGCCAGAAAGCGTTGGCCGCTTCTTCAAAAAACTGGCCGGGGCGCAGAACCGATTGCTGCAGGATTCTGCCGCTTCACGCGCTTACCAGGATCGGGTTTCGAAGCATTGATTCACCGGGCCGGGCAATGGCGTCGAGAGCTGGCTCCGACCCCTGGATTTTACTCCCGGGGCCCGTGCGTAGATCGACCCGTTATGCGCTAGCCGCAGCGGTGTCGGTCAGCGCCTCAATCATCACTGGCACATGCTTGTGATAGGGCGTCCGGGACAGCGGATCGCAATGGGCGCTGCCGGTTAGCCGGTTCAGTTCCGGCCCCACCGGTGCACTGCCCTTGAAACGGTTTCCATAGCCGTGGGGCAGGGTCACCATGCCGGTGCGCACGCTATCATCCACCTCGATCACCACCTCAATTTCTCCGTGCTCGGATCGGCACCGTGCTCGCTCGCCATGACTGAGCGACAGGGCGTTGGCATCGTCGGGGTGCATGCGCATGGCGCCGTGCGGGTCGACTTTGCGCCAGGCCGGGTCGCGATAGATCTGGTTGGCGTTGTAGCTGCGGCGCTCCCCGGCCATGAGAATGAACGGGTAGTGCTCGGTGGTGTTGGGCGGTGTGAGGTTACGCAGTTCTTCAATCATTTCCGGGATGGCCAGGTGAATGCGGCCGTCCTTGTGAGCAATAAAGCCCCACAAATCCTCAAAGCGGTGCTGGCTGAGGGTAATGCCGGAACGTCCTGCCAGAATCGCCTTGAACAGATTGGCGCCCAGTGTCAGGCGATTGCCCTTGTGGCCGGCACGTTTGACCGCCTTGTAGTGCTTCTGGGCGTAAATAATGGCCAGTGGCAGCAGCGGAATGGTGGCGGCGGCGTTATCCGGCAGGGCCTTGCCCAGCGTGCGGTAGAGAATGGACGCTGCGTACGGCATCCATTGCTTGTGGCTGGCCAGGGTGGCGGCGAAGGCACTCAGAAAGCCCAGGTACGCGGTGCCAGAGGGCTCCAGTTTGGCCAGCCGTTCCAGCGTCGGGAAGCGGGTGGGAATGGCGCCGAGTTTTTCCAGCAGGCGCGTATAGATTTCCGGCTCCGGCAAGGTGCCTTCCCTGGGTGGGAACAGCGGGTGACGCAAGTGGAAGCCGTTGGCCGGGAATTCCAGGTTGAAACCGGTGGCTTCCCACTTTTCAAACTGGCTGGCGGCGGGCAAGACATAGTGTGCCAGGCGGGCGGTTTCGGTCATGGCCACGTCAACCACCACCAGCAGTTCCAGTGACGAAAACGCTTTCTCGTAGGCGGCGGTGTTGGTCCAGGTCATCACCGGGTTGGCGCTATCTACAAATACCGCGCGGATGCGATCTTCGCCCGGGTGGAGAATTTCATCCGGCAGAATGTTGGGCGGGTAAATACCGGCAATGGGGAACATGCCGTGATGAGCGGTGCGCTTGTACTTGGGATTACGCTCGTCGCTGTCGCCAATCACCGGCAGAAAGAAGGTGTGCAGGTTGTTGCCACCCGGTACGCCGAAGTTGCCTGTGATCAGGTACAGCAGCTTTTCCAGATAGCCATTGAGCGTAGTGTTCAGGGTTTGCTGAATGCCCAGATCAATTCGCAAACAGGCGCGCCTGGCGGTGGCGTAACCATGGGCTACCTGCTCCAGTGTGGCCAGCGGCACGTCGGCCTGGGCGGCGTACTCGGCAATCGGGATACTGCGCAGCACGGCCTCCACTTGTTCGAAGCCTTCGCAATGCTGTGCCAGAAATTCCCGGTCATGCAGATTGTCGCGCACGATGATCGCCAGCATGGCGCTCATCAGCCAGGCGTCGCCACCGGGGCGAAGCTGCAGATGGATGTCCGCCATTTTCGCCGTCTCGGTCAGGCGGGGATCCACCACCACCATGGTCCGCTCCGGATCTTTCTTGATGTGCTTCAGGGTGTCGCGGGCATTGGGAATGCCGTGGGCCTGGAACGGATTGGTGCCGATGAACAACACATAATCGGCGTGCTCCACGTCTTCGGTGGTATGGCATTGCTGGTTGCCGAACAGGCGGCCGTTCAGCCAGAAGTCACCGGTCTTTTCCTGGCCCAGTGAGTTATAGCCATAGCGGCTTTTCATGAAGCTGCGAATTTGCTGGCTGTAGGCGCCGCCCAGGTGGTTGCCCTGGCCGCCACCGCCGGCAAAGGCAAAGGCGTCGCCGCCATGCTGGTCACGAATACGGGTCAGCCGCTGGGCGATATCGTCCAGCGCGTCATCCCAGCTGACCGCCTTGAACGAACCGTCCGGCTGACGCTGCATGGGGGACGTCAGTCGATCGTCATGATTCTGGTAATGTTCCAGTCGCGCCGCCTTCTGGCAGATGTACCCCTGACTGAACGGATGCGCCTTGTCGCCCTTGATTTTGGTAAACCGATGGTCGTCGATCTCCACACTCAGGCCGCAGTTGCGGGAGCAGAGAATACAGGCAGTGGTGTCGGTGGTCGCCATGGGGAACCTCGTCGGTGGTGCGGTGGCTGACAGGCGGAATCCGGGCTGGAACGGGCCATGATGAAGTAATAGAATATTATTCTAGAGTTAAATTCTAATGAGGGCAATGTGGAGCAGATAAGGGAATCGGTATTCGAGCGGGCTATCCCCGGGCTCAGAAAAGCCAACAAGCGCCATATTCTCGATTGTGCGCTGGCCTGTTTTGATGAGCTGGGCCTGGAGGCCACCACTATCGACGTGATCCGCCAGCGATCCCAGAGCAGCATCGGTACCATCTATCACCACTTTGGCAACAAGGAAGGCCTGGTCGCGGCGATCTTTCTGGCTGCTCTGGATGATTTGCAGGCACATATCGGCCCGGCCATGGAGGCCGCCCCCGACTTGCGCGGGGCCATTGAAGCCATGGTCCGCAGCTACCTTGCCTGGGTGACAGAGCAGCCCACACTGGCGCGCTTCATGTTCCAGGCCCGTAGCCTGGTGGCCTCGGGTGAGCACAAAAGCGAGCTGGAAACGCGCAACAAGCAGCGCTACGGCGCACTGATAAAGCGCCTTGCTGAGGCCATGGAAAATGGTGTCATTCGTCCGTTGCCGAAGGAAACCTATGCGTCCTTGCTGATCGGCCAGTCAGAGAATTATTGCCGGGCCTGGTTATCCGGCAGGGTAAAAGGTGCTCCGGCGGAGCAGGCGGAGGTGTTTGCGCAGGCGGCCTGGCGCGCGGTAGCGAGCGAGGCTTAGAGGGGAAGCATGATAGTTTCGAGTCACTGGATTACTATGTGGTGGGGAAAAATATAAACTGATATGCATACGCCGCAGTGATAAGACAATGCGGCCATTAACGTGATATCGCTTCTGCGGACAATATGATTATGACAATAACACTGCGCCGGAGCCTCGTATGCCTGGTCGCCCTGCTGGCGGCCGGCTGTGGCGGTGGATCCTCATCATCCAGTGGCAGCGCCGTTACAGAACCGGCAAGTAGTGCGCCAACCCAGGCCAGGTTTTATGACGCTGACGGCGCGCAGGTGTCGCGCATGCAGTTTCAATACCCTGACGAGTTAACGATCAACGTGCAGTTGGAATTCGTCGGGTTGGACAAGGTTTGGGGGACTGAAGACGACGCTTCTCATTCCTACCTTCAGTGTCAGTACATGTCGGCGCCGACCCCGTTGTTGCGCTATCCGGATCTGTATTTTCTCGGTATGTCAGGCTCGGCTACAGGTGCTACAGCACTGGCGATACTAGGTCTGTCGAATAATGGCCCGATGAAGTGCCCGGTGCGTCAAGGCCGACGGCTACAGCAAGAGTCCGGATATTTTGCCGGTCTGTTCACGCCTGGCTCGAACTTTAGTTACAGTTACTCCATCCATGCCGATCTTGAGCATTTTGGCGGGACCGCAACGGAGGTGATCGACTACGAATTTGTGGGTCTGAACACAACGGTTGCCGAGATATTGGCGTTGTCAGAATTCACCTCCGATATCGACCTCTCGACGGTGGATGAGCCGGATCTGCCAGCCATCGTTGATCACACGCAGACCAATACCGTCAGCTTCGATGCCGAGCAGCGGCCCTTGAGCATTGACCTCGCTGCCGATAGCGCTTGGGCGGACTTGTTGGATGCGTATTGCATGGAGGCTGATCCCATTGCTGTCTCGCTCAAGCTGCTGAGGGGATGCTCTTCCGCCCGACAAACACGGACCTATCGCTACCTGGGCGATAGCGTGGAACAGGATGTTCAACGCTACAACGGCTCAACGATCGCAGACTTATACAACTACGCAGCCACTCGCCTGAGTGACCGTGTGATCGTTTATCGCGGTACTGCCAATGCCGGTTCTGAATCAGGCAGGTATTACGATTCCTATCTCTTCAATGCGTCAGAACAAGTGACGGCCAAAGTGCGAAGCTTATACGGTGAAGACGAGATGTGGGGCACAGAAGACGATCGGCATGAAACGCTCGAAAGTTATCATTATGACCACAACGGCAGGCTCTTAGAAGTTGGCTACTTCGGCTCGGTAATACGCAGGTACAGTTACTACGACGATGGAAAATTGAAGCAGGTTGACGAAGTTGCTAGTGACTCCGACGTCCCCTGGGAGCGAACGCTGGTCTCTTACAGACAGGGCGCGCCAGCAAAGATCACTGTGCAGAGGCGCAAAGGTGACGAGAATGAGGGTTATGAGTTGCAGACGCGGATAGTGATGGAGTTTGCGCCTAGCGAAGAAAACTGGGACGAACTGTTTTCACCTGTTCCTCTTTTCCCCGAGTCTCGGACGCCGCCCAGTATTGATGAACTGATGGGCTTCCAGCCGATGAGATGATCAGAGTATGTAAGCGGTCCCGGTGGGGCCGCTTTTCTTGCTACAGGTTATTCTATGGGGGCATAACCTGCCATCAATAACGGGGCGCAGGTCACTTAGGAAGATGAGGTGCAAGTCGCCAGTTGCAGGCAACTTATGCTTTATGCCGCATGATGATGTGGGGTGAAGCATAAGTTGTCTTTGATGTTAACCATAAATCGTCACTTTTATAATCCATGCCGATCCGGGTCCGGTTTCCTCTTGGCTTGCTGTAGTCGTGGTTCTTGAATTTGCCAAATACCGATTGACGGTCGGTTTTTGTCGTGTCATGGTTTTGCCCATCTGATCAATTGGCGGACGGCTATGCAGCTGGGTGAGCTTGAAAAGCAGGTACTGCAGTATTTCTGGAAAGGGCGGACAGCGGATGCCAAGTCCGTGCACACGCATTTCGAAAAGCAGCGTGGTGGTACCCTGAATACCATCCAGAGCACCCTGGATCGCCTCTATAAGAAGGGTCTGTTGCGCCGTGAAAAGCAGGGGCATGCATTCCATTACCAGGCTGCGATGGATCGTCAGGCCTTTATTGGCAAATTGATCGAGGGCATTGGTGAGGACTACAGCGCGGACCCCGGTAGCACGTTGATCGCCGCTTTCAGTACCTTCTCGGAAAAGCTGTCTGACGAGCAGATCGAGGCGCTGGAAAAGCTGATCGAAGCCCGCCGTGAGGCAGATGCGGAGCAGGCTGACAAATGATCTTCGGGTATCCAGCATTGTGGCTGCATCTGTTTACCATCCTGATGCTCGGGATGCTGGGCGGTATGGTGATCACCGCCATCGTGGTGCGTTTGCTGATGTCTCGTTTTCCCGGTTACTCACTCGCCACTCGTCACAACTTGCTGTGGTTGTTTGCGCTTTTTCCGCTGATTGCAGGCGGGACAGCGGTCGTCCTGTCATTTATGCCGGAATGGTTTCCCGCCTCTGATTCCTGGCTTGCCGGGATCATCCATTGGCACCATGCTTACCTGTTTTCACCAACATCCTGGCATGGGGTGTTCCTGGCGTTGTCCCTGCTTTCGATCTTCGCCGTATTGGCTGTTGGGGCCTGGAGGGTCTGGGTTCAGAGTTGCAAATACTCGCTTCTCACTTCACTGAGTGAGAGCCGCGAAGGTGGATTTGCCGAGCTGGATGCTGATGTGCCCATGGCCTTTGTCGCGGGGTTGCTGTCACCGAAGGCCTTTATTACCCGAGGGCTCTCTTCATCTATTTCGGAGCAGGAACGGCTCATCATCAGCCTCCACGAGCAGGCCCATATTGCTCGCCATGACCCGCTATGGAAGAGCCTGTTTACCTTGCTGGTTGGGGCTTACCCTTCTCCTGTGCGCCGCTTTCTGCAGGCGGAGCTTGAGCTGGTGCAAGAGCAACGAGCGGACCAATGGGTGTTGCGCCGCTATCCAAATCCCTCTGCGATTGCCCAGTCGTTATTGAATGTGGAAAAACTGGCGGCCCGCTTTCGGCAGCAGCAACCGTATCGGGCGAGCTGTCATTTCGCTGCCCATGCGGTTCAGCGACGGATCATGCATTTGCTGGGCCCGGCCGATCACCGCAGTTTGTCTGTGGTGCTGGTCGGCGTTGTGGTGGTGGTTGCGGCACTATGCAGTGCCGCCAGTGTGGATCTTGTGCACCATTTTCTGGAAACCTTGTTTCTTCATTAAGAGTGTTCTGATGAGTCGAATTCCTGTTGTTTTTACGACCGAAAAACCGATTGCCAATCGGTTATTGGTGCCTTTGATGGTATTGGGAGTGCTGTCTTTCGCGCCGCCACTGGTGGCTGCGGAAGCTGAGCTGACGCTCTCTCAGGCAATAGAGCGAAGTCTGACGCAGCATCCCCAGATCAAGGCACAGGCTTACCGGACGCAGTCCGCGCAGGCACAAGTTCGCCAGGCAGAGGTTCGTCGCGGAACAGAGATTCAGCTGGAGGTTGAGGACGTGTTGGGGAGTGGCATCTATGAAGGTGCCGATAGTGCCCAAGCCACGCTCAGCCTGAGCTGGGCCCTGGAGGGGAAGCAGGTCGAAAGCCGGGTCGATGTGGCAGAAGGAAAGCAGTCTGTCGCAGCCATTGAGCAGGATTTGCTGCGTTACGACGTGGCGGCCCGCACGGCCCAGGCTTTTCTAACTGCGCTGGCCTATCAGGAGCGTCTGGCACTGGCAAAACTGGCCAGCGATAACGCTTCATCATCATTGGATGAGCTTAGCCGCCGCAGTCGCGCTGGGCGTGCTTCGCGGGTGGATGTGTTGCGCGCTGAGGTGGAGCTGGAGCGTCGCAAGCTGGATGTGGAAGATCTGGATCACGAGCTGCTTGTGGCTCGGCAGCATCTGGCTGCCCAGTGGGGGGAAGCCAATGACGCCGACTTTGCTCTGTTGGGAGAGTTACAAACCAGTCAGCAGCTGGTGTCTTTGCAAGACCTTGAGAAGCAACTGCAAGAGAGCCCACGGGTGACTCGATTCCTCACCCAGGCACGGGTGAATGAGTCAGAGATGGCCATGGCCAAAGCAGATGCCCTGTCTCGCTGGCGCTTTTCTGCGGGCGTGCGCCGCTATGAAGCCACCGATGATTTTGGCGTGGTAGCTGGTGTCGCGATCCCTCTGGGTAATCAGCGCCGTAATCAGGCGCGGGTCAGTGAGTTGGAGGCTGAGCAAGCGTTGAATGAAGCCATGGCGATTTCCGAGGAAAGTCGCCTGCAGGCCCGTTTGTTCGAGCTCTACCAGGCCCTGCAGCATAGCCGCCACCAGGCTGACGCACTGCGTGAAGAAATGATCCCGCGTTTGCAGCAAGCCGTTGGCGCAGCCAATGAGGCATATTCGCTAGGTCGCTTCAGCTATCTGGAGTGGATCTCCGTCAAGCAGGAGCTGCTTGATGCCCGGCTGGCACTGATCAACACGCAGCTGGCCTCTCACGTCAATCTTACCGAAATTGAGCGCCTCACCGGCCTGGCAATCTCTGCACAGACCTTCTCTGCAGACAGTAAGGAGCAGAAGTAATGAATGTTTTTCGTAAACCCATCGGCTTGCTGGTGACGGTATGGATGTTGTTGGTTTTTCCGCTGGTGACACTGGCTGCGGGCGCCGCAGAGGAGCAGGAAGCGGAGCCGGAGAAGGGGCCGCATCGCGGACTGATGCTGCGTGACGGTGATTTTGCTGTGGAACTGGCCATTTTTGAAACGGGGGTGCCGCCGGAGTATCGCGCCTGGATCAGCAATGACGGTGAGCCCGTCGATCCAGAGGAAGTGAATTTGCAGGTGGTGCTGACGCGGCTTGGCAATGTGCGCGACGAGATCGGTTTTGCCCCGCAAGCGGACTTTCTGCGCGGCGACATGGAAATCTATGAGCCTCACTCCTTTGTGGTTTCGGTATCAGCCGAGCACCAGGGGCAGCAGTACCAATGGCAGTACGACAGTTTCGAAGGGCGTACCGCCATTGAGCAGGCGGTGGCCGATGCCATGGGAGTGGTGACTGAAGTGGCAGGCCCTGCGACCCTGCATGAAACCGTGACGGCCTACGGCTCTCTGGTCCTGCCGCCTGCCGGACAGCGCGCCGTTCGCGCCCGCTTTGACGGCGAAATTGTCCGCGTGCACAAGGGGCTGGGCGACAAGGTTGCCCGTGGCGATGTGTTGTTCACCATTGAGAGCAACGAAAGCTTGCGCACCTATGCGTTGCGGTCGCCCATGTCTGGCGTGATCGCCTCGCTTGACGGTGGTGCTGGCGAGCCCACCGGGGACAGAACGCTGGCCCGCATTATTGATGTGTCAAAAACCGAGGCTGAACTGTCGGTGTTTGCCATGGATCGGGCACGGGTCAAGCCGGGTGCTGATGTGCAGCTGGTGCTGGCCGATGGCTCCGGCACGGTCACGGGGAAGGTGACGTTCCTGGCGCCGCAGGTGGCTGCCGGTCAGGCACAGACGGTGCGCGTCTCGCTGGCGTCGCTGCCGGAGAGCTGGCTACCGGGCCAGTTTGTCACTGGCCAGATTGAAGTGGCGCAACATCCTGTCGAGCTGGCCGTGAAGAAAACCGGGCTGCAGGGGTTCCGTGATTTTACGGTGGTGTTCGCCAAGGTGGGCGAGCAGTACGAAGTGCGCATGCTGGAATTGGGCCGTGAAGATGAAGAGTGGGTCGAGGTGCTGGGTGGCCTGAAACCAGGCACTGAGTACGTCAGTGGTAACAGCTACCTGCTCAAGGCGGACGTTGAAAAGTCCGGCGCTTCCCACGATCACTAAAGGCCTGAGACTATGCTTGAAGCCATTATTAAACACGCCATTGAGCGCCGCCGCCTAGTACTGGTGGTCGTGGCCTTGCTGTCACTGCTGGGGCTATGGAATTTCAACCGGTTGCCGATTGATGCCGTGCCGGATATCACCAACGTACAGGTGATGATCAATACCGAAGCGCCGGGCTATACACCGCTTGAAGTGGAGCAGCGGGTGACCTACCCGGTGGAAACCACACTGGCGGGGCTGCCAGGGCTGGAGTACACCCGCTCGGTTTCACGCTATGGGCTGTCCCAGGTCACCGCCATTTTCGGCGATGACACCGACATCTATTTCGCCCGACAACTGGTGAGTGAACGTCTGTCGGCTGCGCGTTCGGACCTGCCTGCTGGTCTCCAGCCCGAGATGGGGCCGATTGCCACCGGTCTGGGCGAAATCTTCATGTTCACTGTGGATGCCGAGCCGGGCGCGGTGGATGCGGATGGCAAACCGATCACCCCCATAGACCTGCGTTCAGTACATGACTGGATCATTCGCCCACAGCTGTTGCGTGTGCCCGGTGTGGTGGAGGTCAATCCCATTGGCGGCTACCAGCGCGAGATCCTGATCGCCATTGACCCGGCTCGCCTGCTGGCGGCGGGAGTGACACAGCAACAGGTGGTTGCTGCGGTCGAGGCCAATAACCAGAACCGGGGTGTCGGCTTCGTTGAGCAGAACGGGGCGCAGTGGCTGATGCGCGTGCCCGGCCAGGTGACCTCGCTGAAGGCGCTGGCGAACACCCCGTTGCGCACCGACAGCGGCGCACGCTTGCGGCTGAAAGATGTGGCCAGTGTGGAAGAAGGGCTGGAGTTGCGCACTGGGGCGGCTACCCAGAATGGTCGTGAAGTGGTGATGAGCACGGTGTTCATGCTGGTGGGTGAGAACAGCCGTACCGTCGCCAGCGCGGTGGGCGAGAAGCTGGAGGAAATCAAGGCGGGCCTGCCGGAAGGGATAACCGCAACGGCGGTGTATGACCGCACCGGGTTGGTCGACAAGACCCTGCAGACGGTTCAGAAGAATCTGCTGGAAGGCGCGCTGCTGGTGATCGTGATCCTGTTCCTGTTGCTGGGCAATGTCAGGGCAGCCCTGTTGACGGCTGCAGTCATTCCTATCGCCATGCTGATGACGATCACTGGCATGGTGCAAACCCGGGTCAGTGCCAACCTGATGAGTCTCGGGGCGCTGGACTTCGGTTTGCTGGTGGATGGCGCCATTATCATCGTGGAGAACTGTTTGCGGCGTCTCAGCCAGGCGAAGGTGCCGGGCAAGACTCTGGGGCAGCGTGCGCGGCTGGATATTGTCTTTACCGCGACACGGGAAGTGATCCGTCCGGCCTTGTTTGGCGTGTTCATCATTACGGCGGTATACCTGCCCATCTTCTCGTTGACCGGTGTTGAAGGGAAGATGTTCCACCCCATGGCCATGACCGTGGTGATTGCACTGGCTAGCGCCATGTTGCTGTCGGTGACCTTTGTTCCGGCCTGTGTCGCCCTGTTGTTCCGGGATGCGGTGGAGGAGAAAGAGCATCGCGCCATGAGCGCGCTGCGTAATGGTTATCAGCGTCTGGTGCGCAAGGCCGTGGCAATGCGCACTCTGGTGGTGGCCGTGGCCGCGTTGTCCGTGCTGGGCTCGGTAGTGCTGGCCACCCGCTTGGGCAGCGAGTTCGTGCCCAACCTGGACGAAGGCGATATTGCCATGCATGCCCTGCGGATTCCGGGAACCTCGCTTGGACAGGCCATCGCCATGCAGGAAACCTTGGAAGAAAAAATTCGTCAGCTGCCGGAAGTGGAACGGGTGTTTGCCAAGATCGGTACGGCGGACGTGGCCACCGATGCGGTCCCTCCCAGCGTGGCGGACAACTTTATTATCCTCAAGCCCCGTGACCAGTGGCCGGACCCTGGCAAGCCCAAGGCGCAGGTGGTGGAAGAACTATCGGCTATCGTTGATACCGTGCCGGGCAGTCGCTACGAATTTCTGCAGCCTATCCAGATGCGCTTCAATGAGCTTCTGGCCGGGGTAAGGGCGGAGCTCGCCATCAAGGTATTTGGTGATGATTTCGCACAGCTGGAAGCACTGGGCAAGCAGATTGAGGGCGTGGTGTCCGGGGTCGAAGGGGCAGCGGATATCCAGATGGAGCAGGTTACCGGCCTGCCGGTATTGACCATTACTCCCCGCGATTCCGTTCTGGCCGGATACGGGCTGGACAAGGCCGAACTGCAGTCTCAGTTGGCCATCGCCTTGGGCGGTGAGGTGGCAGGTCGTTTCTACGAAGGGGATCGTCGTGCCGACATCGTGGTGCGCCTGGCCGAAAAACAGCGTACCGACATGGAGGCATTGGGTTATCTGCCGGTACAGGTGCCTGGCGCAGGGGCTGTGCCGTTAAGGGAACTGGCGAGCATTGAACTGGTGGATGGTTTTAATCAGGTCAACCGGGAAAACGGCAAGCGCCGGGTGGTGGTTACAGCCAACGTGCGAGGCCGTGATCTGGGCTCGTTTGTGGACGACGTACGTACAGCTATCAATGATGACGTCGCCGTGCCCTCAGGCTACTGGGTGGAATACGGGGGCACCTACGAGAAGTTGCAGTCTGCGAGCCAGCGTCTGACGTTGGTGGTGCCATTAACGCTGGTGATGATCGTGGCGCTGCTCTATTTCGCGCTCGGTTCGTTCAAGGATGCGCTGGTGATTTTCACCGGTGTGCCTCTGGCACTGACCGGCGGGGTGTTATTGCTGGTGCTGCGGGATATTCCGTTCTCAATTTCTGCAGCCGTGGGTTTTATCGCTCTTTCCGGGATTGCCATTCTGAATGGCTTGGTCATGGTGTCCTTTATCCGCGAGTTGATGCGGGATGGTGTGGCACTGGATGAGGCCATTATTGAAGGTGCGGTAACAAGGCTTCGTCCCATCATTACCACCGCGCTGGTGGCCTCGTTGGGATTTGTGCCGATGGCGCTTAACACGGGTATCGGTTCGGAAGTTCAGCGTCCACTGGCCACGGTGGTCATTGGGGGCATCCTTTCTTCCACCGTGCTCACATTATTCGTGCTCCCTGCCTTGTACCGTTTGGTGAATGGCAAGAGCGCTCATATCGTAAACCAACCATAATGGGGAAAAACGGGTGAAAACAAGATTCTGGATTGGACTGCTCGCCTTGCTGGCGACTGGCGTGGTCATGGCCCATGGCATGTCTGCCGAAGACCAGGCAAGGGCCTTGAACGCTGGCTTTATGGAATACATCGAGCTTGGCGCTGTGCACATGGTGACAGGTTACGATCATCTGCTGTTCCTGTTTGGCGTGATGTTCTTCCTGACCCGCTTTAATGACATCGTGCGGTTCATTACGGCGTTTACCGTCGGGCATTCCATTACTTTGGTGTTTGCCACCTTGTATGGCATCCGTGCTAATTACTATTTGGTGGATGCGGTCATTGCCCTGACAGTCTGCTACAAGGCGTTCGACAACCTGGGTGGGTTTAAACGCTATTTGCAGATGAAGTCGCCCAATCTGATGTGGATGGTATTTGCCTTCGGATTGATTCACGGCTTTGGTCTTTCTACTCGTTTGCAGCAGTTGCCTCTGGCAGAAGACGGTCTGGTGTTGCGCATCCTGGCCTTTAACCTTGGTGTAGAGGCTGGGCAGATTGCCGCCCTGGCGGTGATGCTGTTCCTGTTGTCCAGCTGGCGTCGCACCGAGTCGTTCAAACACTTCAGCCGTGCCACCAACTGGCTGCTGATGATGCTGGGTGTGCTGCTGCTGTTGATGCAGCTGCATGGCTATCTGCATTCTGCTCATCCCGATGAATTCCCGCTCAACAAGGATGACCACAGCCATACCCATGAAGATATGGATGCCGCGCGTTCTCCACTCAAGGATTATCAGAGGCGCTTCGATATGGATATGGGTGATATGGAGATGGAAAAACAGGATTCACAAGGCAGCAACCAGCCCATAATCGAAGAAGCTGAAGAACAAGCCGATGCCCAACCTCACCGCCATGGCAGTGGTGAGGCTCACGTACATTAACCGATAACAGGACAATAAAATGAAATTGATCAAGGCGTTGATGATAGTGGCCGTACTGGCTGTCTCTGGCCGGGCATTCTCCCACGGTGGCGATCATGATCCCATTTCGGAGCAGCAGGCTGTGGGCATCGCAAAATACGTAGCGGTGAAGCTCACCGAGGAAGACCGGGGCATGGGCTTTGGTGTGTTGGATGAGAGCTGGAAAGACCTTCCTGAAGAGAAGGTGGGCATCAGTAAATCCGGGCCGGGCTATTACATCGTTGCTATGGAGCATGAGGAGGAGGGCCGAACCCTGTATATCCTGATGTCCGAAACCGGTAGCGTTTACGATGCCAACTTCACCGGCCAGTTCAAGGGCATCGAATAACAGCGCAAGGGCGGCCAGGAGGAAGCGGTGATGCCGATGTTAATAATCAAGTATCTCGTCTCGGCAGCAGTGATCGTTGCTGTCTCTGAGGTCGCCAAACACAGTGATAGGCTGGGCGCGTTGATCGCGTCCCTGCCCGTCGTGACCTTGATGGTGCTGTTCTGGCTCTATCTGGATGGCCAGCCTTCCTACAAGCTGGCAAATCACGCCTGGTATACCTTCTGGTATGCCCTGCCGACCCTGCCCATGTTTGCCTTGTTCCCGATGATGCTGGAGCGATGGGGTTTTGCTGTTGCGATGTTGCTGTCTGCCGCTATCACTCTTGCCAGTTTTGTGCTGCTGGCATTTGTTGTAAAGCGATGGGGAATTGATCTTTGGTAGGGCGGTTGCCGCATCTGTGCGAGTAACCTGAGAGGCCATCGGTGCGATGGACTTGGCTGTCCTTGATGAAATTCAGTAATTTGATTCTGTCGCTGTGCTTGGGTGCTCACGGGAGTCCTAAACTATCCCGGTACTATCACCATAGTTTGTCCAAAACGGCCAAACTATGGTTACAAGAACAATGATTGTTCGTGTAACCATAAGTTGGCCGGATTTTGATGGCATAGTTTGTCCGGCCTTTAAGGGGGAAGTTATTGCGGGTATGTGAGTGCTTGCAACTGGTGGCCTGGTCAGCTTTCAATTTCCTTAGCCTCAGACCCTATCTAAGTTTCGATAAGCTCGGCCTTTAGTTTTTCTTCAGCGTTATGAATGGCCCTGTGTATCTTTGATTCAATCTGCCTATGCTGCCTGTTAAGAGCCTCTCCTCCGACCACATTCTGGGCTAGCTTTAAATAGCTAAAGAATCCTAGTCGTGGTGCCCCTTTTGGTAGAAAGCCGGCTTCACGGGTGTAGACGTGATTGCCATAAGCCGATCCGTACCCCATGGACGTTAGCTTTGCATATAGTTGACGCTTCTTGAGATGAGGGCTTTTCCGGCTTGATGCTGCAATCTTTGCCCTTTCAATGGCCCTGTGGGCTTTAATCATGAATCGAGAGATGGTGGAGTCTCTGACCCTTGTTTCTTCACCATCGAAGTTGAAGCCCAGGTACGTGACTGGGGCTGCTTCTCCCTCTGAGTATCTGTCGTTTAGAGAGTAGCTTCTTATGGTGCCATTTCTAGGCCTGACCCTGCGTCTGACAGTCTTGTCGTTATTGATGGTCAGCTTTACTGCGTTTAACTCAGTTATTACGTTATTTTCGGCCTCTTGACCCTTTCCAGAAGGTACGACCAGAAGGATGTCGTCGCTGTATCGCCAATAAATGCCTCCCAGCTCAGTAATGAGCTTGTTCAGGCGTTTATCTGCACTGTACATGTAAAGGTTGGCTAAGACGGCACTAATCGGTAACCCTTGTGGGATGCCTGAGATTTGAGTTGGCTTGGATTTCCGTTTGATATCCCAGACTATGTCATGCCGGTGGCGCAATAATGGCTTTACTTCCTTTCTGAAGGCTTTGGTGGTGCAAATTGCCGCACCCGAAGCTCCTGCGCGACGCCGAACCTCTCCTCCGAATAGGTCTCGTAACTCCGGGAGCGTTACAGCTGAGCCGTTTGTGCAGGCGTTGTAAACGGCATAATGATCTTTAGGAAGACTTTGCTCGTTGAGGATCATTTTCCACTGCTTTTTGAGCTCTTGGTGATCTAGAGCATCAAAGAACCCCTCAACATCAATTGCAATTACATCACATGGGTTGTGAGAGGAAATATAGCTGAAGGCTTCGTGCGCAAAGTGGATGTTGCATTTAGGGACGTCGAAGCGCCTGTAAGCCAGAACATGATCTCCGCCCTCTTTCTGGTATAGCTCTTCCAGACGGTTGCTTAGGTCATGAGCATAATAAGAGTAAATATGTGAGTCACTGTGCGCGGCATAGGCAATTGGTCGGCGCTTTGTCTTGTGGACTCTTCGGCCAGAAACCTCCTTCTTCGAGGTGGTTTCTTGCGGGTTTAGGATCACAGGCCAAAAGGCATGGCTTGCTACGTTGGCCGGGAAAGTGACCAGCCTTTCGGCTTTATCTCTGGATAATGGACGGTCAAAGTGAGCGTAGGTACGTCTTTTATACCAGTCGTGCTTAGCGTTCTGCATTCTTTGCCTTCTGGAACCGGTGGCGGCAAGCTTGCTGCGGCCGCTTGCATGGTGCCACCGTCGAGCGGAACCTTACGATACCGCTTGGCCAAGCAGGGAGATGTCAGAATCACCCAAGTCGACCTTCGATGCCGTGATCTGTTGGATCAGGCAACGCCGCAAAAATACTCTAATGTATAATGTAATCGGAGGAATGCTATGAAGCACTCTGTACACCATGTCAGCATCGAGCCAGGCTTCAAGCTGGTTCTGCGAAACGCAGTAATAGCTTGGATCGTCCAGTTTCTGCTTGACGGCGGTGTTACCAATCAGCCTCCAGCGCTTTAACTTGCCAGAGTACGCCAAGCCTATAAATTTGATGTTGCATAGTCAATAGTGTGCAAGGCCTTAAGGTGGCCTGTTAGAGGGTAAGTAATGAAAAAGAAGCCTGGTTCAGATAAGACCGTCGTTGAGCGAATAGCAGGCGTGCCGCTAGCTGAGCAATCAAGGCTAATTGATGCGGTTAAGGCTGGGCTGCCTTATCGGGCTCTTCTCGACCTCCAGGCAGCGTTTCAGGTCTCCCGCAGTGAGCTTGGCCAGGCCCTTCTGATCGCTCCCTCCACCATGAGCCGTAGAAAGACCGGTGGCTATTTGCGTCCGGATGAGTCAGACAGAGTCGTCAGGCTGGCCAGGGTGCTCGACCTGGCCACATCTATGATGGATGGCGATCAACAGTCGGCAGCCACATGGATGCGGACGGCAAGGGATGTTTTGAATGGCGAGGCTCCACTGTTGCGTTCAGCGACGGAGGTAGGCGTGAGAGATGTAGAGGATTTAATTGGTCGAATTCGAAACGGGGTATTCAGTTAACGTGATCTGATTGTGTGTATTGGCTTGATCAGATGCATTTAATCATTAAATGGGATTGTGGCTTCTTTATAAGGCGTTTCGTTATCTTCAAAGCGGTGTGTTAGTGGGTGCCTTGGTCTGAGCTCTCTGAGCGTGATGAAATGTTCTGACTCGATTTGTTTCTTGATGATATCAATGTCAGGTTGCACCAATAGCGCCGAGGTCGGTACCCGAAGATGAATCAGTTGAAATGCTTTCAGTATGTCTTGCCAGTGACCAATAAAATCCTGGTGACGAGCTAATGAAGGGAAACTTTTGTAGGCATGCTTTACTGCTTCCAGGTGCAGATAGGCGTCCCCTTCAGACTCCGATCGCCTGACTATGTAAAGTATCGCAATGAAACTGAATATCCCTCCTCGTTGGTAAAGCATATCCAGGTTGTCAGGGAGAATGATTGGAATAGAGATTCCATCGTCTTCGCCTTTGTATATTTCTGGTAGTCGCCAAAAGATCAAATCATCGTTGTTGTCGCTATAAGGTGAAACCAAACGTATTAGCTCTGATTTTTTGATGGGTCTGTTTTGCAGTAAGTCAAACAAAGGAAGATTGAATACCTCCTTTGATCCTGGAAGCACCCTGTCTATTTGACGTACTTTTGATTCAGTAACGCAGTTGGCGCCTCTTAGCCATTTGTAAACCTGTCCTTTTGGATCAGAACCATTAGATAGCCTGGATTCAAGCTGAGTCTTGTCTAGTTGGTGTTCGCGCAAAATGCAATCAATCCAGACTCTAGTCTGAAGCTTGCTAACGGATGTGCGGGGCTTCCTGGTCCTAATGTTTAGGAATGAGGAAATTTGATCGAAGGGTGAGAGTGCCATCGTCGTCTGTAAAATATCTTCATTTTTTTGGTGCTAACTTTACCGGGAAGTTTGCACGTAACTCATGTAGATTCAAGGGTGTTTTTCGACTGCGTGAGACCGGTGATGTCAGCTGAGAGCAGTAATGCGATTGATTCTGAGATTCCACTTGGGAGGCTTGCTTCGATCCGGGCGAGGTATGGTGAATTGCTGGATTTAGAGCAGCTAGCGGATTTTTATAGGTACCCCTCTGTGCATGCAGTCAGAAAAGCCCATCAACGGGGTACCCTTCCGGTGAAGTTACACCGCTTTCCACGTAAAACAGGTTTCTATGCTAAGGCTGAAGATGTTGCCAAGAGTGTCGATGACATGATTGATGTCTAAGCGAGTCCCACTGAGTCTAAATATTTAGGAGGCTGACAATGGCATAGGCACAAAAAAACCGAAACCCGTTACAGGTCTCGGCTTTTAGGGAAGGAATACCTTCGGTCTGGTAGCCTCCAGTATCCCTTCCCCATTTCGAGACGTCAACATTTGATATCAAGATCCCGGTCTTGAGGAGCCCCTATGCCTGTTTGGTAGCGGCTCTCAATACTCGGGAGGGGTGCACTTATGCTTAGTGAACGCGAGTTTGAGGATTATTGCCGCCAAGTCGGCCTGCAAGGGCTGGCAAGGGAGTACGTTGAGAGGGTGCGTAATTCCGAGCCATCCAGGATGGTGGGCACCACGGCCAAGAGTAATGTTGTCTCATTTGTGTCATCCGAGAAGATGGGGATGACGATTTCGACAGAAAGCAGGATGCCTGAGAGGGCCTTCGTGACACTATGCGAGCATGACAGCCGGGTGCTTGAGTTTTGGGACCAGCCAGAGCAGATTAAAGTCACAATTAAAGACAAAAATGGACGGCCCAGGAACATTTGGTATACACCTGATTTTCTGGTGATCGGACAGGAAGGAATCGTTATTGTTGAGGTTAAAGACCAGAAAACAGTAGAAGAGCTTCTGGAAGGTTCGCCTCATAACTGGAAGGAAGGTGAGTCCGGAAGGATTGAGTATGTGCCAGCTAAAAAGCGCTTCGCTGAACTGGGCTTAGTTCATTCCGTTTTCTGCTATCGGTCCGAACTGAGATACAAAATAGCTAATCTTGAGAGCCTTCTCCTCTCGAGAAAAGGCGCGAAGTATACACAATGTCAGTGGGGTTGTATTCAAAAGTCACTTTCAGATCATGTCTGGATGTCCCTTTATGAACTTAAAGAAAGCCTGGGGTGTTCCGACTACTCGCCGCTAGTTCAGATGATCGATGATGGTCTTATGCTTGGTGATCTGGATAGTGCCCTCATTTCTTCTCCAAAAGGGTTTCTCGTTTCCCTGCGACAAGATTTTTTGGATCAAGGATTAAAATTTATCAATCGATCGAGGCCATTTTCGCAATTCGAAGAGATTACGGTAGGTATGGATTTTGCTCCATCATCAGTCAGGGCCGAAAAAGCCTTGGAAAGACTGAATCGAATAGCTGCAGGAGAGAAATCTAGAAGTACACGTCGCTGGTTAGCGAAGGTAAAAGAAGGTGCGGGGCGAGGTTTGACCCCTTTTCAGTCATTGTTGCCTGATTATCACCTTTCAGGAAACCGAAAGAGGAAAGCACCAGTTCAAGTGATAAGAGTTCTTGATGAGTATCTAAAAAACGAGCATGGTCAGAAGAGCGGTATATCAGATTATAGAAGCTATATAGCTTATAGGGTTCATTCAAAGGAACAGCACCTAGGATCCGACCCAGTCTCTTGGGCAACTTTTTGGGATCATTTAAAGAAAGCTTCTGGTGAGTCGCTTGGTGAACAGAGAGGCGGTAAACGACTTGCTAATTCAAGAGCCTCTGCCTCTCCTGTTCTGTACCGAGGGCTTAAGCCGTCATATGCATGGAAAACAGCCTCGGTTGATCACTATATAGCTGATATTTACGTGATAATTTTTAGCGGCGGTGACTATGTCTACACCGCCAGACCAACGATCACCGGGATGATCGATGTTTATTCCGGTGCCGTGATTTCAATGTCGATGTCTCTTCTTCCCCCGTCCCGCAGATCTGTGGCCAAGGTCATGCGTGATTGCGTGAGGAAGCATGGGCGTTTGCCCTCAGAGCTTATTGTAGATCGCGGTGCTGAATTCAAATCAGTTTATTTTGCGTCTCTTCTTGCTGATCAGGAGGTCAACCTTTCTCTACGGCCAAGTGCTCACCCCCGTTTTGGCTCTGAGATTGAAGGACTCTTTGGAGACTTCAAAAGAATGTGGCTATCAAGCCGCCCAGGCAACACCGCTGATTACAAGGAAGTACGATCCGTCGATCGAAGCTTTTCTCCTGATAAACATGCCATCCTTAGACCCTATGATTTTTATAGGGAGCTTCTTGCGTTTATCGATTGGAGGAATAGTAAACCTGTAAGCCCGGGGGGCAAATCACCAGGTTGTCTTCTCAAGACCAGTCAAGAAGAATTTCCATATATAGCAAGAAAGGTCTCGTTGGATCACAAATTTTTGATCGCTTCCAGTGTTGAGACAACCTCTTACAGTGTCGACCGGCAGAGAGGCTTGCATATTGGTGACATGTATTACTGGAGCCCAGATCTCAGTGCGATAACTGGGAGAAAAAAAGACCTGGAAGTAAGGCCGGATGTTGAGAATCCGCACCTTGTCTATGCCGGTGCGAACAATCGTTGGATATCCTGCTTCACATCACGAGCAGCTGAGTATGTGACTCTTGATCCTATTGAGCAGCATGTCCAATCCTTGGAGGTAACCGAAGCGCTTAGAGATAAACGGGTGATTCGAGAAAGAGCAGATGAGGATCTGGTTCGGATCATCAGGGACATGGATCATGTGATTGATGATCAGTCTACCCCGGTAATCAACATTCAAACAGAGTCCGAAGGGGATGAAGTCCCTGGCGATATTTTCACAAGAATTCGAGCAGCATCTGTCGAGCCATTGAGAACAGAATCATGGGAGGTATCGCGATGAAGGCTCCCCAGGTTATCTCAAAGCTAAACAGCACAAAAATCGTGCATCGTAACTGGCAGCTGGCACTTGGAGAGGCGTTCGCGGCGCTCTCCCTCGCTTCTCCCGGTGATGTGGTCTGCATTACTGGGCCTTCCAGAGCAGGGAAAACGAAGCTCATTACTGAACTGGTTGGTTTACTGTGTGGCGAGATCGACTTTGAGCGGGACGGGATTCTTCCCGCTGTTATCGTCGATGCGGAAAACACCGGTCCTCATGGGCGGTTTTCTACCAAAGCATTCACATTAAAGCTGCATCAGGCGGTCAGGCACCCCATTTATGGAGTAATAGGGCAGGAATTCAGTGATGGGCCTGCGAATACCAAGGCTGACAGGACCAATGAGCCCACACTCCGTTTTGCACTGGAGAATGCCTTTCGCCTGAGAAAGACCAGATTCCTGTTTGTGGATGAGGCCCAACATGTCCGTTATGTAAGCAAGGATTCTCAGGGCGGCTACGCGGTGATGGACTCCTGGAAGTGCATGGCGAAAACCTGCGGGCTGGTGCTGGTTGTGGTGGGCGCTTACCCGATTCTGCAAGTAATCGGTCATTCACCGCACATGATCGGCAGGAAATCCCAGATCCACCTGCCTCGATACTATGCAACGGATCATGATCTGGCGGAGTTTGGGAAAATCCTGGCCACCTACGACCAGATTATTGCGGACATTGCCATAGAACAGGTGCTGACTCAGTCCGCGGAGATGCTATATCACGGTTCTCTTGGCTGCATCGGTCTCCTCCGCAACTGGCTTGGCCGTGCAGTTGCTCGCTCTCATGCAACGGGAAAGCAATTGTCACCAGCCTTGCTTAAGGAAGTCATGTTCTCCAAAGCTGATTTGGCGGCTATCTCTGAGGAGATCTATCAGGGGGAAAAACTGTTCGAGCCAGCAGATGCACACTCACAATCATCCCGTGACCGAGCAATGAAAGTGATGCCACCAAAGAGCAAGGGCAAGCCATTTCAGCGTAAGCCCAAGCGATATGCACCGGGCAATCGGACAGGGGGAGATGGCTGATATGTTATTTCCAATCGATCTGGAGGGTGCTGGAACCTGTGATGTTGAATCTCTGGCTTCCTATGTGTACCGGGTTGCGTATGAGCATGGGATATTCGTTGGCGAACTGCTGCGACACATCAACAAACAAACGTCAGCGCTTACGCATCTTGATAGTGAAACCCAGCCTGTTCCCGCATTTCTGAAACCCGCTGAGATGGTGAGAAATAATCGCTCCAGCGCAGCAATTCAGGGCGCTCTGGAGAAGCTGACTGGGCTGGAATTATCCCAATCACGGCTCTTATTCATGACCAGCGATATTGGTAGGTCCCCCAATGAGGTTGCTCCAGGCTTCCGGTGGTGCCCTGAGTGCATGAGTGAGTGGCAGGCCCTGGGGCAGCAGCCCTTCTTCAAGTTGATCTGGCATCTGTCAGCTATTACACACTGCCCGAGTCATCGAACAGAGCTGATATCTACGTGTGCATTCTGCAGTTGTAGGCAGACGGGTTACATAAGGAAAAGGGCGATTGGATTCTGTCAGCAATGCGGCAGACACCTGGGCACCCGAAACCCGGACAAACCCGCGCCTGAAATTGCTCGTAGCTGGGAAATGAAAGGTGCAGATGTTCATCAGTTCTTCGTTGATATGGCGCAGCAGCCTTTTACTGCTGAATTGGAAGGCGGGATTTGGCGTTCACTACGGGACTTGTTTGACCACTATTGGGGAAACGGTAAGGAGCTGGAGCTGTATCAGGCATTTCCAAGAGATGAATGGATCAGTCTGTACCATAAACAGAAGCCCGTCAGCTTCAGTACGGCAAGGCGGCTTTGCTATGGGCTGGGGATTGATCTCTATACCCTGATATCAGGCAATGCCATCCACTCAACGCAGGTGTTGAGTCAGAAATGGCTGTGTGAGCTACCGGCGGGGTTCTGCGAACGAAAGTCCAGGCAGAAGCGAAACCACGATGCGATTCAGTCCAAACTCCGTCGATACCTGGATCCCTGTGTCAGCCCTAAGCCGATGAAGGAAGTGGCGGCTGAGCTTAACGTCTCGGTTGGGTACCTTGAGTACCGATACCCCACTGCAGTCAGTGCATTGGTCAAACGCCACCAATCCATGATTGCGGCCCAGCGACAAAGGACTCGTGAAAAGGCTCTAAATTCCGCCTTGCAGTATTTCACGGATTCATCCTACTCAGGGTATCCAAAATCCCGGAAACAGGCCTACCTATACCTCAGGGAGGAGACGGGGCTGCCGAAGTTCCTGCTTAAAGGGGCGATTGGGGAGGTCTATTTGGTACTCTATTCGTCCTGATTGGGCTCTCATCTTGCTGAATTCCATTGCGAAGACACTCTGCAGCGATGGTGGTGGAGCGTTCGATAATCCCGCTCTCACTGCAGCTGGGGCAATGGAGATGCAGGGAATTGGGGAATCTGTCCAGTTTCTTCAATTGGTAGAGGCATCGGGAGCATTGAAAGTCGAGAAACTTGATGTCGAGATAAGGGGCGCTATCCAGATTGTGTCCAAACGCGATGACGTTCATGGGACTTCTCCTGTTCGTAAGTGGATGTCCCAATAATATGACAGTCACCAAATGGGGCTGCAGGCTGCAGCCCTGTCGACATCAGGGTGGAAAATCGGCGCAATTCATCTGGCGAGACTCATGTCTGCGCCTATGAGTGTAGTGTCAGTGATTAAGGTAAAGCTCCGACATGCTGTCTAGTCGCTCTTTAATTGATTCCCAGTCGGGCATTGCGCGGCTGAGCAAGCTGTAGAAGCGAGGGCTATGGTTGTGTTCCTTTAAGTGACAAAGCTCATGAAGTATCACATAGTCAATACACCGAGTTGGGGTCTTGACCAGGTTTGGATTGAGCAATACTCGTCCTGAGGGGGAGCAGCTTCCCCATTGGCTTTTCATTTCGCGAATTGCCCACTGGGGGGGCGTTTTAACCCAGGGTAATCGGTCGCTTATCTCGGCAAGGCGCCGGGAAAAGACATCTTCAGCTCTGAAACGATACCAGTGATCCATTGCCTGCTTAACCTCATGCGGGTGCGGCGATGGCAAGGCTACGCGAAGCCTGCCGTTCAGGAGCTTGGTTTTTTCTATCTGATCGCTTGCGACCACTTTGAGTGTGTAGCGTCGCCCCAAATAGAAAACTGATTCACCGCTGACATACTCACGTTCCAGCACTTCTGCGCGGCGGGCTTCTATCTCAATTAGGTGTTTGCTTACCCATTGTGCACGCTTCAACAAGGCTTTCTTTGCTTCAGGAAGAGAGGTATCCGTTGGGGTCTCAACTTCAATCAAGCCGTTCGGGTGGACATGAATCCGGGCTTTTCTTTGGCCTGAGGCGGTATTTCTGTCTCTCTGTCGCCAAAGAAATGCCAGCCGGCGCTCACCATACTGAACGCTATGATTAGGCTTTGCCGTTTCTATGTCAGTCATTCTGAAGGCCTAGGCGGACGACATGAACCACCTTGTCGAGCAGCTCGTTGGCTGTGTCCAAGCCGAATCGCTTGAACAAGACCGGAAGCAACTCCCGGCGAATCCCTTTCTCTACCCCAGTGGGGTTTAGTGTGTTTTGGGCCACCACGGAATGTGTCACTTCATCAATTTGGCGAGCCAACCGCTCAAGCGATCCAGGCTCTGAGTCGAGGCTTGTGTCCACAGTGTCATCCCCGGCTACAAGCCGGAACAGGCCAAAGTAAGCCTTGGCATGAAGGTTGTCATCCAGTGAATCGGGAATGCCTGGTGTCTTTCTGGCTGTAACCTTCTCCTCAAATTCCTGAAATAGTGCATATTGCTTGGTTGGGTGATCAAACAGGGCCTCAGCTTCTTCAATAGCCTTTCTTAGTAGCTCGGAGAATACTTTTTGGGCATAGGGATCATCCTGCAGATCCTGTTCGATGGTCTTTCGGGTCCGGGTGCGAATGGTGTCGGCTTCATTTCGGGTCTTTTCGTCGTCCCAGTCTTCCGGCTTTTCGCCCAACTTGGACACGACGTAAGCCCCGTTTCCCTCGCGGACTTCTACTCCGACCACATCTCGGTCGACCAGCTTGCGGATCTGTTTCTCGTAAGCGCTGTAATCCACCGTCTCTTGAGCGTCCTGGCGAGCAATTTTGCGTAATTCCATGAACCACTTCAGGTCTCGCTTATAGGTGTTGATCATTGCCTCTGTGAAGGACTTGTCCTCAAAGAAATTGCGCGTTGACCTCGCCACCTGCAGACACATGCCAAATTCGGTCAGAGCGGAGTAGAAATTCTCACGTACTTCCTGACGGATGTCGTATTCCAAGCCATCTTCATCCGTGGCGTACTTCGGAATCAGTACCCGGCGGAACGCTTCTGCGTCGCTGGTGTTCTTCACTCCTGAAAAGAAAGACCATACTTCCTTATGAAGCTGTGGCAACCGCTTGTACTCTGTATCAACATTGGCGTACAGGCCTTCGATATCATCGATATCGAAGCCACCCTGAGTGTGCTCTTCGAGGTTTTTGTAGGTCTCAATGGCGGTATCCAGTTCTTTTAGGATGCCTCGGTAGTCGATGAGCAGGCCATATTGCTTCTCCTTGTGCAGCCGGTTTACACGGGCAATCGCCTGGATCAAGTTGTGGCCTTTGAGCGGCTTGTCGATGTACAAAACCGCATTGCGTGGTTCATCAAAACCAGTCAGCAGCTTGTCCACCACAATCAGAAGGTCCGGATCACCGTCCATGCCGAAGTGCTCAATGGTTTCACGCTCGTACTCATACGCGTCGCCGGACATATTGTCCTTCCACCACTGCTGAACTTCGGGTTGTTCCGCTTCATCTACCTCACTGTGGCCTTCTCTGGTGTCTGGTGGTGAAATCACGATACGAGAGGTCACCAGTCCGGTTTCATCCAGAAAGCGTTTGTAGCGGATAGCGGAGAGTTTACTGTCACAGGCCAGCTGACCTTTTAACGGCTTGTCTAGCTTCTTGACGTTTTCACTGAAGTGAAGGGCGATATCCCAGGCAATCAGACGGATCCGCCCCTCTGAGCCATACACCGCTCCCCGCTTAGCATATTTTCGTTTGAGGTCAGCCTTTTGCTCATCGCTGAGGCCATGAGTGATGGTCTCGAACCATTTGTCGATGGCTTTCTGATTGATGTCCAGGGCCGGGCGGCGCTCTTCATACAACAGTGGAGTAACAGTGCCGTCTTCGACAGCCCGGCGCATGGTATAAGCATGAACAATAGGGCCGAAAGTGTCCTCCGTTTCCCGGCGATCCTTCTTCATCAGCGGTGTGCCGGTAAAGGCAATATAGGCTGCGTTGGGTAAAGCCTTGCGCATGCGCTGATGGTTCTCTCCGCCGTGACTGCGGTGACCTTCATCGACGAGTACCAGCAGGTTTTCACTGGGGTTATGGCATTCTTTCAGTTTGATAGCGGAAAGGAATTTTTGCACTAAGGTGAAAACTACACGTTGATCACCTTTGCCAATCTGGTATGCAAGCTCTTTACCAGTGGACATGCGGGCCTTACCAGGGTCGCCAGAGCTGGTTGAGGTCAGTCCCAAGGCGCCGGAGGCAGCAAAGGTGCGAGAAAGCTGTTTCTCCAGATCAACACGGTCTGTCACGACAATAACGCGACATTGTCGGAGCGCTTCATGGAGGATTAGTAGCTTGCTCAGGAATACCATTGTGAATGATTTTCCGGAGCCAGTGGTATGCCAGATCACCCCGCCATGACGGGAGCCTGCGTCATCCACCCCAGTGATGCGGCGCAGCAGGGATTCTATACCAAAGAACTGCTGGTAACGGGCGATGATCTTGTCGTGCTTATAATAGAGGATGTAGTAACGCAGCAAGGAAAGTAGTCGTTTTGGGCTGAGAATCCCGATTAATAGTTCATCCTGTTCTGTGGGCAATACAGGATTATCCCAGAGTTTCTCGAAATGACGGCGAACCTTTGCGGGCTTATCCGAAAAGAGGGCTTGCACCTGGTCCGGGGAAAGGGGCTGATTCTTAATGGCTTCACGATCAGCTTCACTAAACTCTTCTTCTTCCCATTTTGACCAGAATTTGCGGGGTGTTCGGGTTGTTCCGTAGCGCCCCTCCGTTTGACTCACTGCCACTAAGACTTGGGCGAAGGCAAAGAGATAGGGGATTTCCTGAACACCCTGATTACGGATCATCTGACTGACACTTTCATCAATCATTGATTTATTGGGATTGCCGGAAGCGGCGCGTTTTGCCTCTATAACAGTAACCGGTATGCCGTTCAGGAAACCAACCAGATCAGGGCGTCGATTACCTGTGGCTGCTGCGTTCTGAACTTCCATCTCCTCGGTAATGATAAAGCTGTTCTGGTCTGGATGGTCCCAGTTTACGAGTGGAACAGTGGTAGCGTGTCGTTTTCCATCAGGCATGAACTCGTTGACGGTAATGCCCAGTGTGAGCATGTCATGGACTGCTTCGTTGGCAGTCATTAGTCCCTCAGCCAGACCTGGCGCGGCAAGGGTGGTTAGTACCTGCTGTATGCCTTCACTGGAGAGTGGGTGGGTGGCACCCTTGTACTCAAAGCGATACTGACGCAGATAATCAATCAGAATTGGGCGGAGTAATACCTCACGCGTAGACCCGTCCCGCAATGCCATCACAGATTCTGCTGAACGATAATCCCACCCCAAGCGCATCAGCATCGCCAAGGCTGGGATGTGCGAGGCGTACAGCTCGCTGGTGTTGGGGGTCATCTTATCCGGCAAGATAGTCTCCAATTCATTGTTGTGAAGAGCTTCTAGCTGTCTCGCATTAAGCGTCAACAACTAGGACGCGACGTTTTCCGGTCAAAAGTTGCTGCATTAAGGCTCTCTTTTCTTGTCTTAGTTGTTCAATCTGCCTTTTAAGAGAGTGAATAGCTTCGTCTTGTTTAGCTAGAATAGCTGCTATAGCCTTCTGCTCATTTGGATCGGGAACAAAAACCTTGATTCTCGAAAAATGTTTGAATTTTAGGTTCCAGGTGTCAGACACAAGGCCTTGAGAATGCCTATAAAATAGGTGGATTATTTTTGGAAGCTTGAAAAGGTAGGAAGCATACCTAGATTCCATTCCGTATTCCGGTTTCAGTACGGTGTAAGCTGGGCTAACTATACCTTCCAGGCTGGATAGGGATGACACACCTTGCCACATTCTCATGGTGTTATAGGCAATGTCTCCTGGACAGACTTTGAGATATTTTGACTTGTCTGCACTGGATGTGTCTTTTCTCCCTACATCGTTACGATTGATAATTCCATGTTCTGAGGTGACGGAAAGGAGTGGAAGGCCTGTAGAGCCTACCTCCCTTCGCTCACTGAAAAGCTGACCAAGCGTCAGTTCCCTCCATTCCTGATCAAACCCAGGCAACCTCTTCTTCCCCGTCAGCAATTGCTGCATCAGGGCTTTTTTCTGCTGTTTACTTTTAGCCAGAAGCAGCTCTGTGGAGGTGATGGCTTCGTCCCAGGTGGAGAGTATTGTTGCGATTTTTCGTTGTTCGTCGATTGGCGGGATAAGAAGGGGGATCTTCTCAAGGGCCGCCTTGTTAAGTTTGAATCGGCCGGCACCTTGGCGCGTTAGGAAACTGAAGATGTCGCGATTCATAAAATAATAATAGAACCATTCTCGACATGCGATTCCTGTGCCCTCAATAATGTGAGCATGGTTGTTAACTGTACACTTTCCATCGACTAGTTGGGTCATTTTCTGATGACGAAACTTGAGGAAGTGATCGCCATCCTCACCAATTAGAGCGTAAGCTCCATCTTGACAATACGAACCAATATAATCTTGAATTTTTGTAGGGCCATAGTAAGGGTATGGCCCAGGATTTTTAGATCGCTCTTCTTCACTAATTGGTTTTCTGAGGTTGTTTCTTACACGAAACACGTCAGCGATTTTTGAAAATGACCATCCCTCTGGGACAAAGTCAATGCGAGCTTGCATTAACTCTAGTTCATGAACTGTATTTTTATTGTCCATAGCCTAGCTCCTTGAGATAGGCTTCCATCTCTTGCTCCAGTCCCGCCAGCTTCTCCTTCAGCTGTTTGCGCTCAGCTCTCACCGCCATCAAATCGATTTCTTCTTCTTCCTCGAAAGTATCGACATAGCGGGGGATATTCAGGTTGAAATCGTTTTCTGCGATTTCCTCTTGCGTGGCCAAGTGGGCGTATTTGTCCACATCGGCACGGGCGTTGTAGGTCTCGACAATCTTGCTGATATTCTCGCCGGAGAGGGCGTTCTGGTTTTTGCCCGGCTGGAATTCTCGGCTAGCATCGATAAACAGTACGTTATCGTCGCCCTTGTCTTGGCGGAACAATAGAATCGCCGCCGGAATACCGGTGCCGAAGAACAGCTTCTCCGGTAGCCCTATCACTGCATCGAGCAGGTTTTCCCCAATTAGCTGTTCGCGGATTTTGCCTTCGCTGGAGGCCCGGAATAGCACGCCATGGGGCACCACCACCGCCATGCGGCCGGTCTTGGGTTTGAGAGTTTCCACCATGTGCGAAATGAAGGCGTAGTCACCTTTGGTTTTGGGGGGAACGCCCCGGCGGAACCGGCCATAGGGGTCGTCACCTGCTCCGTCATGCCCCCACTTGTCCAGGGAAAAAGGCGGATTTGCAGCCACTACGTCGAACAGCTTCAGGCGACCTTTGTCGTCGAGCAGCTTGGGGTTGCGGAGGGTGTCGCCCCACTCAATCTTGTGATTGTCTACACCATGCAGAAACATGTTCATCTTCGCCAGCGCCCAGGTGCTGCCGATAGCCTCCTGGCCATAGAGTGCAAAGCGTTTGGAGCCGTTATGGGCATTTCTTATCTGATTGGCACATTTCAACAGCAGAGAGCCTGATCCACAGGCCGGATCACAGATTTCGTCCCCCTCTTTGGGGGCCAGCAGTTCGGCGATCAGTTCGGAGACTTCCGCGGGGGTATAAAACTCCCCGGCTTTCTTTCCGGAGGTCGATGCGAACTCAGCAATCAAGAATTCATAGGCGTTCCCGATGATGTCCAGCCGCCCGATGCGACTGGGCCGCAGGTTTAGCTCGGGTTTGTGGAAATCCTCCAGGAGGTCTTTCAGGATCTCATTCTTCTGCTTCTCATCGCCTAGCTTGTTAGAGTTAAAGCTGATGTCCTGGAAGACGTCGCTGAGCTTTTGAATGTTGGTTTCTTCGATGGCATGCAATGCCTTGTCGATGCGCTCCCCGTTCCCTGGCTCGTGCCGACGCTCGTACAGAGAGTAGAAGTTGGCTTCTGGTGGCAGAACAAAGCGCTCGTTCTGCATTAATTCCCTAATCAGCTCCGGGTGATCGCCATGCTCGCGTTGATATTCCTCCCAATGGTCCTGCCAAACGTCCGACAGGTATTTCACAAACAGCATTGTGAGCACATAGTCCTTGTAGATACTGGGATCCACTGTGCCTCTAAAGGTGTCACAGGCTCTCCATACGGCCCTGTTGATCTTGTCCTGGCTTACATTGGTGTCGCTCATGCTTATGCTTTTCCTTGTTTGGGGTGCAGGAGTTGCTGGCCTATGCTGTCAATCATGCGCTGACGGTTTTCAATTAATTGCAAAAGAATCTCTTTCTCTTGTTCAGCAGCCTGGATAAGGCTAACAATCTGGTTCTGCTTCTCCAGGCTTGGGACTGAAAGGGAAAGGCTGCCCAGCTGCGCTTTTGTGATGCTTGTAGAGGCTGACCCTTGTGAGCAGCTGGCGAAATAGCGTTGTGCTTCACTGTGATTCAGTTGCCAGGCCAAAAAGTGCGGCTCCAGAGGGTTTGTGCCTTGCTTGAGGCGTATATGGTAGAAATTCGGGGTGCAGACCGTGTTCTCGGGCACTTCCTGAATTACCGCTGCCAAGTTGCGTGTTCCTTTTGCCATGAAGATTACATCTCCCGGCAGGAGAAAGTTGGCCTTTTTCTTACCTGTTAAGTTAACCCGATCAAGCGTAGCTCCTGACTTATCACTAATCACATCTCTAACCATGTGCCGAAACTGAACAGCATAGGCTTCGCCATCATCTGTAATTGGAACTTTGCCGCGAAAGGGATACCCCGGCCGGATCTCGGCCATTTCTTCCAGTTTTAGCATCTCGATACGCCTTTTATTTGTGCGGTATCCGGCATGATGCAAATATCCTTGCATTAAGCTATGATTAAATGCATCATACAGGGAGATGCAAAAAAGGTACATGTGCAGGGAGGTGCTTAATGGGTGATCTGAAAAAGGAAAATGGAAAGCCGCTAATGGGGTTGCTGCTGGTGGCAGTGGCACCCATCTATTTGTCTGTGGCCTTCCTGCATTGGGAGTGGCTTGCTGCGACGGCATCAGGGTGGACGCTTGAGGCTTGGGGGCAGCTCGCGGCAGTAGGGGTTACCCCGTTGCTGTGCGTTACGGCGCTACTTTCGCTGATGTCCGGGTTTGTCAGGACATCTTGGAAGGAGCGGCTCGTCCATTTTCGCTGGCGTGACCCGTTGCCGGGTTGCCGCAGTGACCTTTTGCTCGCCTGTGATCATAGAATCGATATGACAACGTTGCCCCCTGAGGTGTCTGCGCTCCGGGAAGATGGGCTCGGCCCCAGGGAGCGTAACTCCCGCTGGTATTCCAATGTTTACCTTCCTGTCAGAGAGGTTCCTGCCGTAAGGAATACTCACAGGAAATACCTTTTGCATCGAGACGCTGCTGCTGGGGTTTTCACGACAACGGTTGCTGTGCTCTTCGCTGACGTGATCGCAATGCTTGTTTGGGATGTCCGAATCATGACCGGGATTGGGTACTTGTCGCTTGTGCTCTATTTGCTGCTTCTTGCTGTAACCGCTAATGAGGCAGGGAAAAGGATGGTGACAGGCTCGATCGCTAATTTTCTTAACTACGAACACAGTGGAGGTGTCGAATGACTGCCAGTATTGAATTTTTTCCCGTTGGTAATGGTGATATGACTCTTATTCGCCTGGCGAGCGGAAAGACGATTCTTGTTGATATCAATATCCGTAAAAAGGCGGACAACGACAATGAGTCTGATTATCCGGATGTCGGGTCAATGCTTAAAGATCGACTTGAGCGTGATCCTGATAATGGGAATCTGCCATATGTCGATGTCTTTATGCTCTCTCATCCTGACCAAGACCATTGCGGGGGGCTGCGCGAGCACTTCCATTTGGGCGCTCCCTCACAGTGGAGCTCACCGGAAGACGGTAAGCCTGAAAAGATCCTCATTAGGGAAATGTGGTCTGCGCCGTTGACGTTTCGGCGTAAAGACAAAGTTGATGGTGGTTTGACTGATGATGCCGAGGCCTGGAGGGATGAGGCGAAGAGAAGGGTCAAGCTAAAAAAGGGTGGTGAGGAAAAGGCTTCGGATTATGGAAATCTGATCCGTGTTTTGGGTGAAGATGTGCATGATAAGACTGAGGGGATCGAAGATGTCGTGGTTAACGTTGGCGATACTCTCAGCGAGATTTGTGGGGAGCCGGACTCTTCCTTCACTGCCCTTCTGCTATCGCCCAAAATCGTGAGTGAAGAAGAGGCGGAAGAGCTGGCTGGAAAGAATAACTCCAGTATCGTCATGCAATTCAGCCTGGCTGCGGGCGAGAAGGCGGTTGATGAGCATGTTGCTGCCAGGTTTCTGACGGGGGGCGATGCTGAAGTCGATATCTGGAAACGAGTCTGGGGGCGAAACGAGAGTGAGCCCGAGAACCTTTCATACCATGTTCTGCAGACACCTCATCACTGCTCTCTAGGGGTGCTATCTCATGACCAGTATAGTGACAGGGACGGCAAGCCAGGAAAGGGAGAGGAGTGCGAGATCGACGATGAGGCTTATTCTGCGTTGTCTCAGGCGGAAAGCGGTGCTTTTATTGTTTCAAGCTGCGAAAAGCCTGAAGCCAATACAGGTAAAGATCTCGCATGGCGCAAGTATGAAGAGATTGCTGCTGATAATGAGGGTAAAAAGCTCTGCACAATGGTCGATTCGCCGGATAAGCCTCTGAAAATTACCATTACCGATAACGGGCCCAGCACTACCGAAAACAAGTCCATCGCGGGAGCCATTCCGCCTAAAGTTGAGAAGGGCACCACTGAGAATCCCTATGCCTGATTCCGGCTTGGTGAGATCTCATGAATTTGACCAGAGTAGGCGCCGTCTCGGTGCATGGCTTCATGCGCATATGGAGGGCGTGCGATCTCTGGGGGATCGTGAGGTGGAGCTTTACAGGGATTCGAAGGGCGTTGTGGCTGGCTGGGAGGTGCAGTCTGCCGATTCCGGGCGGCGTTTTTGGGTCTTGATTGACGGTGCCTTTCCGTTCTCAAAGGTACAGATTGCCTGTGTGTCGGAGGGAGATAGATATCTCCAGTGGCCTCATGTGGAGGAGGATGGGTTCTTGTGCCTGCCCGCTCCCGGGTGGCTCCCTTGCGAAAAACTTGGGGTAAGCGCACAGGATAGCCTGCAGCGGGCTGAACAACTGATTTCTAACTGTCAGTCGGAAGATTTTGTCAGGACAGAGTCGCAAAAGGAGTTTGTTTCCTACTGGGCCCGACATAGTGGGACGGCTGTTCGTAGCCTGATTGATGTTGCTGGAAATCGAGCTGCGCGGGTTGTTTGTGCTCTAAAGACGGGCGGCGGCATTGTCGTGGGCGAGTCTAGTGAACAGTTGGATGCCTGGTGCGAAAAGAATGAAGAGTTTCAAGGTGGTGTTGCGGTTCAGGCGGTGTTTGCTTTTGTTGAGGATGCTCCGTTCCTCCCATTTCCCCAAAATTCTCGCGAGTTTTTTGATCGGTTCATTGAGGCTTCTCCTGAAATAAATAGATGTCTAGCTAAGCTATCGCCATTTCAGAATACCCTGATTATCTTGGCTTCAAGTGTGCAGGGTGGAGTTGGCCTCTGGGGGTGTTGCTTGCGAGCTGCGTCATCGGATGGCTTTAGGCCTTCCTTTAGCGCAAAAATTGATAAGAGTGTTTGGAGAAGGGGTTGCCCTTACCAGCCTGTTTCTATTTGGAGAGTAGATGGCTCCTGGGTGCATGGCAGAGATAGGGATGTGCACTACTCGCAATTGTCGCAAAGACATTTGGTTGTGCTTGGTGCGGGTTCTCTCGGGTCTCAAGTTGCCTCTCGCTTGGCCCAGGCAGGTGTTGGGCGTATCAGCATTGTGGATCCTCAGGTGCTGGCGGCATGTAATGTCGGCCGCCACGAACTGGGTATGGGGTCACTAGGTAAAAATAAAGCAGAAGAGCTGGCGCGAGTCTTATCCGAGAAATACCCCCATGGTGACTACAGTGGGGTCCCTGCAACTTGGCAGGCGGTGCTTCGAGATAGCTCCGAACTATTTGAGGGGGCTGATCTAGTTGTTTGTTGCATGGGTGAAACGGCCCAGGATCTTGCATGGAGTGCCCATCACCAATCTGGAAGACTACAAATCCCTAGTTTGTACGGGTGGCTGGGCACTCAGGGAGCGACTGGTCATGCCTTGCTAATTGCCCCTTCTGGACCGGGGTTGTCCTGCTTTATTGATCCGGGTGGTTATGTAAAAAGGCCAGATACCGAATTTTCCGGCGGAGATCAGCTCCAAGCTGAGCCTGGTTGTGGAACCGAATTTCAGCCTTATGGCCCTCTGGCTGCCGGCGAGGTCGAGGTTCTCGTGTCTCGTCTGGCTATCGATTTTCTGTCAGGCAAGGTGGGTGCATCTGCTCATCGAATCCGCACCTGTTCTACCGAAGAGCTAAGTGAGCTTGGTGGGGAGTGGACTCGTGCGCATAGGCTGCAGAGGCCAGAGGGTTATGAAGGACCTCTTCAGTATGAGTTGGCTGTCACTTCCTGCGGGGAGTGCTACAAATGCAAAGATGGAAAGTGATGAGGTCTTCCATTTGGTGTGAGGCTCCTGAGCTAGGTCTGATTGAGTTTCCTCCTGTAATTCAGGAGCATTTTGAGCGCTATCAGCAAACGGCCAAGAAGGACAAAGAGGCTGGTGGGCAGTTGTTTTGGAGGTATGCTGATGAGGGGCACATTCTGGTTGGTGCGATAACGGGGCCACGGCCGACAGATAAACGGTCTCGGACAGGGTATAAGGCAGATCACAAGCAGGAGCAGCTGGAAATTGATCATTTCTACGGAGAGGGCCTGTATTTATTGGGGGATTGGCACACTCACCCGGAACCGGTTGCAAGTCCTTCCTCCTCGGATGTTGTCGCCATTCAGGAGATTTACCGTTCATCTAAAAACCCTGGCTCAGGTTTTCTTTTGGCAATTGTGGGAACGAGGCCGCTCGAGGAGGGTTTGAGTCTTTCGTGGTGCAATGACCGCGTTGTGCCGATTACTCTTGTGGGGGCTGCCGGAAGTAAGGCGTAGAGGATTTGCTGCTGACAAACTATGCCAACATTATCACCATAGTTCGTCCAAAACGGCCAAACTATGGTTACAAGAACAATGATGAAATCGATGAGAAGAAATTGGTGGGCCCACCAGGACTTGAACCTGGGACCAATCGATTATGAGTCGACTGCTCTAACCAACTGAGCTATAGGCCCGGAGAAAACAGAGGGGCAATAAAATGCCGGCCGCCGATTATTCGGGGGCCGGCATTTTTTTGCAAGGCTTACAGGTCGCCGTCCAGGAAGCTGCGCAGGTGTTCGCTGCGGCTCGGGTGGCGAAGCTTGCGCAGGGCCTTGGCTTCGATCTGACGGATACGCTCACGGGTCACGTCGAACTGCTTGCCCACTTCCTCAAGGGTGTGGTCGGTGTTCATGTCGATACCGAAGCGCATGCGCAGGACCTTGGCTTCACGGGCGGTGAGGTTGGCCAGCACTTCGCGGGTGGCTTCTTCCAGGCCCAGCGAAGTGGCGGAGTCCACCGGGGATTCCATGTTGCCGTCTTCGATAAAGTCGCCGAGGCTGGAATCTTCATCGTCACCGATGGGGGTTTCCATGGAGATCGGCTCTTTGGCGATCTTCAGTACCTTGCGGACTTTGTCTTCCGGCATTTCCAGGCGCACGCCCAGTTCTTCCGGGGTCGGCTCGCGGCCCATTTCCTGCAGCATCTGACGCTGTACCCGGTTGATCTTGTTGATGGTCTCGATCATGTGTACCGGAATACGGATGGTGCGCGCCTGATCCGCGATGGAGCGGGTGATAGCCTGACGGATCCACCAGGTGGCGTAGGTAGAGAACTTGTAGCCACGACGGTATTCGAACTTGTCCACCGCTTTCATCAAGCCGATGTTGCCTTCCTGAATCAGGTCGAGGAACTGCAGGCCGCGGTTGGTGTATTTCTTGGCGATGGAAATTACCAGACGCAGGTTGGCTTCCACCATTTCTTTCTTGGCGCGGCGGGCTTTCGCTTCACCAATGGAGATGCGACGGTTGATTTCCTTGATGTCGCCAACCGGCAGACCGATTACTTCTTCAATGGTGATGATCTTGCGCTGGGCACGCTGAATGTCTTCTTTGACGACGCTCAGCTTGTCGGCAATGGCCTTGCCTTTTTTGGTCTTGAGCTGGGTGTCTACCCAGCCCATGTCGGTTTCATTGCCCGGGAACTGCTTGATGAAATCCTTGCGGTCCATGCCGCCGCGGCGGATGGCGCTGCTCATGATCTGACGCTCGAACTTGCGCACCAGATCCAGGTTGTTACGTGCGCCGACCAGCATTTCGTCATAGATGCGTGGCACCAGCTTGAACAGGGTGAAGTGTTCAGCCAGGGCTTCGAGAGCCTTGGCGGAGCTGGCGTGGTCGCGGCCGTTGCGCTTCAGGGAGCGCTCGGCTTTTTCGTGCAGCTTTTTCAGCAGCTCGAAACGCTCGGCAGCCAGTACCGGATCGAGGCCGCCTTCATCTTCATCGGAATCATCGTCGTCGTTGCTGTCGTTGTCGTCAGCATCGTCGTCGTCTTCTTCCTTGTTCTTTTCCTGTTCCTTCTTGGCTTTTTCCGCGAAGGTAGGTTCCTTGTTGGCGTTGGTGGCAGCTGCCCCATCGTCATTGGGATCCAGGTAACCGGCAATGATGTCGGTCAGTTTGCGTTCTTCGTTTTCCACGCGGGCGTATTCGTCGATCAGCATATCGACGGCACCGGGCCAGAAGGCCAGGGCATGCATTACTTCGCGGGTGCCTTCTTCGATGCGCTTGGCGATTTCAATTTCGCCTTCGCGGGTCAGCAGCTCCACGGTGCCCATTTCACGCATGTACATGCGCACGGGGTCGGTGGTGCGGCCGGGTTCGCTTTCTACGGAAGCGAGTACCGCGGCAGCTTCTTCAGCGGCAACCTCATCGGTGCTGTCGGCACTTTCATCGATCATCAACTGGTCGGCGTCGGAGGCCTTTTCGACCACGGTGATGCCCATGTCGTTGATCATCTGAATGATGTCTTCCACCTGGTCGGTGTCGGTAATGGACTCCGGCAGATGGTCATTCACTTCGGCGTAGGTCAGGTAACCCTGTTCCTTGCCGAGGGCAATCAACTGCTTCAGCTGGGATTGTTGCTGCTGCTTCTGACTTGTCATGCAATTAAGCCCGTCTCGTCGTGCTGAATGGCCCGCCGCTCCCTGCGGGGTGCCCCCAGCGTGATGGTGGCGTGGGAAAACGGCGTATTATACCGGGAGATGGGGGTTACGGCCAGTAATTGCAAGGGCTGGAGACAGTGAACCGTTAACAGTGAATAGTTAACAGTTGATTGAAAATCAAAGGCTTGTACTGCGGGAGGGGGCTCCGCGGTGCCGGGGAGAGGTTGGAAGGCGGTGATCCTGAGGGCCGGCCATGCTCCTTTCCTCCAAATTTGTGATTCACCCTTTTCAGGGCCGCTAGTGGAAGGGCTTGCGGGCGTGCTGGCGGGCTTCGGCCAGGGCTTCGTGCAGTTCCTGCCAGTGTGAGGCGTCGGGGATGCCGGCTTGTTCGACCTCTGCCAGCGCTGCTTCGAGTCGGGCCACTTCCAGCTGAGAGAGGGCGTCCTGCCACAATCGGGTCGCCATGGCTTCTTCCATGGGCGGTTTGAGGCTGGCCTTGAGCAGCCTTGCCATGGTTTCGCCCTGTTCCAGGGCCATGAGTGCGCCCAGCAAGGCCGCAGGGCGATGGTTCTGGCGGCACAGACCCGCGACCTGGATCAGCAAATCAATGTGCGGGATGGGGAGTTGCTCAACCCCGTCGGGCAGCGGCTGTGCTTCGATGAGTTGCGGGTAGTCCAGCAGTACCAGCACCAGGCGTTCCACCATGGTCAGCGGTCCCTTGCGGCGGCTGCTGGTGTGACGAGGTGAGTGCCCCAGATCCTCCATGGGAGGCAGGTCATCTGCAGGGTAGAACGCGTCTTGCTCTGGTGGCGGCATGGCATCGCCCCACTCGGCGGGAGGGGGTTCCTCGCCCCAGCTCTGCTGGGTGGCTTGCGGGCGTGGCGTGGGGGCTGCCGGGGTCGGTTCCGGCTTGGCCGGTTTGAGCTGACTGAGCGATTCCTTGTCCAGCCGGGTGAGGCGGGCCAGTTCTTCTGTCAGCAGGGCGCGATAAACCGGGCCGGCCGGCTTGTCGAGATAGGGCAGGGCGAGCCGCGCCAGTCGTGCCCGGCCATCCACGGTATTCAGGTCCAGCCCTTCGGAGAGGTGGCGGAACAGGTAGGTGGACAGTGTATCGGCCTGGTCGGTGAGTGCGCGCAAGGCTTCGGGGCCCTGGGTTCTGACCAGGGTGTCAGGATCTTCGCCGTCGGGCAGGAACAGGAAGCGGACCTGCTTGCCGTCGTCCAGGGCCGGGAGCAGGGATTCCAGCGCCCGCCAGGCGGCGCGTACCCCGGCCTTGTCGCCGTCGAAACAGAGGATGACCTCGTTGACCTGTCGGAACAGTTTGCGGGCATGATCTTCGGTGGTGGCGGTGCCCAGGGTGGCCACCACATTGGGCACGCCGTGCTGGGTCAGGGCGATCACATCCATGTAGCCTTCCACCACATAGAGGCGATCGCTGCGGTCGCGGCTCTGGCGCCATTCCCACAGGCCGTAAAGCTCCTGGCCCTTGTGAAAGACCGGGGTTTCCGGGCTATTCAAATATTTGGGCTTGCCATCGCCCAGCACCCGACCACCGAAGCCGATGGTGCGGCCACGGCTGTCACGGATAGGGAAAATGATGCGGTCGCGAAATTTGTCGTACACCCGGCCGGTGTCTTCACGGCGCACCAGTAGCCCGGCGGTCAGGGCCTGCTCCAGCGCGGACTCGGTGAGCGACAGGCCATTGATCAGGTTGTCGTAGCCGGGTGGGGCGAAGCCGATCGCGAATTTCTTTGCGATTTCGCCACTCAGGCCACGATTTTTCAGATAGCTGACGGCCTTTTGTTTTTCCGGGGCCTGGCGGAGCTGCTGGCTGTAAAAACGCTCGGCGCGGCTCAGCAGGTCGTAAAGGGACTGTAGGCGGTCCTTGCGTTGTTTGTCGGCCGCGGTTTCTGGCCGGCTTTCCGGCACTTCCATACCGGCCCGGCTGGCCAGCTGCTTGACGGCCTCCGGGAAGTTCATGTGCTCGTATTCCATCAGAAAGCCCACCGCATTGCCGGACGCTCCGCAGCCAAAACAGTAGTAGAACTGCTTGTCCGGGGCGACGGTGAACGAGGGGGTTTTTTCCTGATGGAACGGGCAGCAGGCGCTGTAATTGCGTCCGGTTTTTTTCAATGGCACACGGGCATCGATCAGTTCTACCAGATCGGTGCGAGCGAGAAGATCCTGAACGAAATTTTCCGGGATGCGGGCCATGGGAAGAGTTTGCGCCAAAAGACTGTGTATTCAACCAGAAAGTGTTACAGGGGGGTAGTCTGACAGGGAGGCGAGACCGTCTCCCTGCTTTCCCCAAAGGGGGTAGAGAAACCGGATTCAGACGTGAATAATACCGTAAAATCAGTGATTCAAGGCAGGACTCCATGGCAGAGGGAAGTTCTCAGGCTGTACAGGCTATTTGCAGCTGAATGGGGTGGTCTGGAAACTGCTGGACGACGGTACGCTGGTGCCGTTGGGCCCGGATGAAATCCTGGACCCCGATGTGCCGGTACTGAACCCTCCCAAGCGATGGTTCGCTTAACGATCTGGCTTCCTCTGGCAGCCAATCCTCACTTGCCAGTTTTTTCACCAATGTGCTGCGCGATGCCCCCGAGATAACACCGGATTCGGGGCATGATACCCGCGGCATTGCCAATGACGCCGGTAGCGACCGCACTGTCAAACAAGGGCCGCCAGCGGATCTGTTGCCCAACAACGCTTAGATCAGTATCGATATCCTTGATGGCGGAGATGGCTACATCAACCGCTTTGAGCACACAGAGGTGGATCTGGTTGGCACCACGTTCAACATCATGGACGAGATCGTTGTCGATGTCGTGGTGGTCGATTCTCAGGGGAATAGCCTGACGTTCCAGGCCACGGTGATGGATGACCGTTTTGAGATCCCGAGTGCGGATCTGTCTTCCCTGGCGGAAGGGCCCATTGTCGCCATTGCCACCTATGCCGACCCCTACGGCAACCGCGTCAGTGGTGCCGATAACAGCATTATCGATACCCTTGCCGAAGGCATTACAGTGCAAGCTGACACTGACGCCGATACCCCGGATGCGGTGATCAATGCCATTGAGGCGGTAGAGAGCACGCTTTCCGGCACCTTTATCAACGTGCAGGAAGGGGCGCAGGTTGCAGTCACGTTCAGTGGCGGAAGCCATCCGGATTTGACCTTCACTCTGACGGCCGAGACGGTGGATCAGGCCGGCAACCCGGCCGCGATTACCGATACCGTAGAGATGGACACTCTTGCGGCCATCACCGCGGAATTTGTGGATGCAGAATTGCCAGGCGGGGTTGCCAACTACCTTAATGCCAATGAAGGCCTGAACGCGGGCTTCACTGGAACGGTATCGGAGGTGGAGGAGGGTCAGGAGGTCACCGTAGTGGTGATCAGAGTCTGGACGGGGTGAACGACTGGGCCCTCGATGGGGTAGATCTGTCGACGCTGGCGGATGGGGAGTTGACCCTGACGCTTACCGGTACCGACATTGCCGGTAATGAAGCTACCCAGACCTTTACTTTCGATAAGAACACACAAGCCACGATCAACGCACGCTTTGAAGATGCGGGGGTGTTCGAAGGCAACACCTGCGTCCTTAATGACGCGGAAGATCAGGTATCTATGTGGAATGTGGTTGGCTGCAGGGGCGGCGATTTAGCTGTTCAGCTTGGTGCGTACTTTGCCACTAGCGGCGCCCATGTCGGCACGGCCTTGCAGTTGCGGCTTGAGAATGCCCATGACTTTGCCCATGTCCTGCATGCCGGTGGCACCGGTGCTGGCAATGGTTTCATCGATCAGGGTTTCGATTTCCGCATCGGTCAGCGGTTCGGGGAGGAATTCCTGGAGCACGGCGATTTCCGCTTCTTCCACTTCGGCCAGGTCGGCACGGTTGGCGTCACGGTATTGGGTGGCAGAGTCCTTGCGCTGTTTGATCAGCTTATCGAGCAGGGCCAGCACACGCTCGTCATCGGGCTCGATGCGCTCGTCCACTTCGATCTGCTTGATGGCTGCCAGCGCCATACGAAAAACGCCAAGACGTGCCTTATCTTTGGCACGCATGGCGTCTTTCATGGCTGCAGTGAGCTGCTCTTTGAGCGCACTCATCAGACGTCTCTACTCAGCGGTGCTTAGTAAAGGCGCTTGCGTGCGAGCTGCTCACGCTGCAGTTTTTTCAGGTGACGCTTGACGGCTGCGGCACGCTTACGCTTACGCTCTTGAGTGGGCTTCTCGTACTGCTCGCGACGACGCACTTCAGACAGGATGCCCGCTTTTTCACAGCCACGCTTGAAACGGCGCAGGGCCACGTCAAACGGTTCGCCTTCTTTCACCTTCACCTGAGGCATGAAGAATCACCTTCCTAGAAATTAGAGTTTATGGATTTGCTGCGGGCTCAGGTGGTCCCATATGCAGCGAGGGCGCGATTTTACCTGAGTGGGCGGGAAATGCAAATCTGGTGTGGTGGCGCTATCATGGCGGCGGATTTCAACGGACAGGCATCATGCGCGTATTGGGTATCGAATCAAGCTGTGACGAGACCGGGGTGGCGGTTTACGACACCCGTGAGGGGTTGCTGGGCCAGGCGCTGTTCAGCCAGGTGGACATGCATGCGCGCTACGGCGGCGTGGTGCCCGAACTGGCCAGTCGTGACCACGTGCAGCGGGTGCTGCCGCTGGTCAAGCAGGTGCTGGCCGAGGCCGATACCCGTGCCGATCAGCTTGATGGCGTGGCCTATACCGCTGGCCCCGGCTTGGCCGGGGCGCTGTTGGTGGGCGCCGGTGTGGCCCGTTCCCTGGCGTTTGGCTGGGGGATTCCCGCGGTGGAAGTGCACCATATGGAAGGCCATCTCCTGGCGCCCCTGCTGGAAGCGCGGGCGCCACAGTTCCCGTTTGTCGCCTTGCTGGTCAGCGGTGGTCACACCCTGTTGCTGGATGCCAAAGGACTGGGCGATTACGCGATTCTTGGGGAATCGGTGGATGATGCCGCCGGGGAGGCGTTCGACAAGGCGGCGAAAATGATGGGGCTGGGCTATCCCGGTGGGCCGCGCATTGCCGCGTTGGCGGAAAAGGGCACTCCGGGGCGCTTCCGTTTCCCTCGCCCGATGACCGATCGCCCGGGGCTGGACATGAGTTTCTCCGGGCTGAAGACCTTTACCCTTAATACCATTCACGACCTGGGCGGGAAGGATGCCCTGAGCGAGCAGGATCGTGCGGACGTTGCGCTGGCGTTTGAAGAGGCCTCTGTCGATACCCTGATCATCAAGTGCCGCCGGGCCATGGAGCAAACCGGCTACACCCAGTTGGTTATGGCGGGCGGTGTCAGTGCCAACCGTTCCCTGCGGGCAAAGCTGGGTGAGCAGATGAAAAAGCGGGGGGTAGAGCTGTTCTACCCGGCCCCGCAATACTGCACGGATAACGGCGCCATGATCGCCTTTGCCGGGGCGCTTCGATTGCAGGCAGGAGAGTCTGCGGAGCTTCCCATCAAGGTGCGCGCCCGGTGGCCGCTGACGGAGCTGGCGGCGCTCTGACCGACCACCCTTGGCCCTGCCGCCGGAGCGCCGCCAGCGACGCTCCTGCTATTGAGGGCTAATCCTTCTTCTTGAATCCCAACTCTTCCCCGCGCAGGATTTTTTCCAGGTTACTGCGGTGGCGAACGATCATCACAACGGACATCAGCAGAATCGGCCAGAACGCCGGGTATAGCCAGGCGAAGATGCAGGCAGGGGCGACCACGAAAGCGCTGAGAGAGGCGATGGAGGAAATCCGGTTCAGGGCGAACACAGCGAGCCAGGTGGCGCCGGCCACCAGACCGCTGGGCCAGTGCAGGGCAAACAGCAGGCCGAAGGCAGTGGCGACGCCCTTGCCGCCTTCAAAACGGAAGAAGATCGGGTAGAGATGGCCGATAAAGGCGCTGGTGCCGGCCAGTGCGGCGACCAGAGGACCAAGTTCCAGCCAGCGGGCGATCAGTACGGGAATGACCCCTTTGAATACATCGCCCAGCAGTGTCAGGGCCGCGGCCGGCTTGCCACCGATACGCAGCACATTGGTGGCGCCGGGGTTGTTGGAGCCCTCAGTCCGTGGGTCCGGATAGCCGAACAGGCGGCAGACCAGAATGGCGCTGGAAATGGAGCCCATCAGGTAGCCAGCCACACATAATGCCAGCAGCCAAAACCACACGTCCTGTAATGTCCCTGCTTCCACCGGCTATAATCTCCATTCGTATCGCGGCATGCGGCCATATTGTACACATGGCAACCCGGTCGCCTGCGTTGCAAGCGTAACATCTGATTACCAGCAATGGGATGATGCCAATTCGGACGTCATGCTGTTGTCAGCGCCGAGAGGGCGAGTATGGACATCGTTTATATCAATGATTTGAAAGTGGATACGGTTATCGGCATTTTCGATTGGGAGCGCCGCATCCGTCAGACAGTTAGCCTGGATCTGGAAATGGCAGCGGACATCCGCAAAGGTGCCGCCAGCGATCACATTGACGATGCCCTGGATTACAAGGCAATCGGCAAGCGGGTGATTGCCTTTATCGAGGGCAGTGAATTCCAGTTGGTGGAAACACTGGCGGAAAAGGTGGCGCAACTGGTGCTGAGTGAATTTCAGGTGCCTTGGCTGAAATTGCGGCTTAGCAAGCCCGGCGCTTTGCGGGGATCGCGGGATGTCGGTGTCATCATTGAGCGGGGTGAACGTCCCCATGGGTAATTCCGCTGACACCCGGGTGTACCTGAGCCTGGGGTCCAATATTGATCGTGAGCATCATATCCGCTCCGGTCTGGATACGCTGGAAGCCGCCTTTGGTGAGCTGACCATCAGCCCTGTCTATGAAAGTGAAGCGGTCGGGTTTGATGGTGATGCGTTCTACAACCTGGTGGTGGGAATGACCACGGCCTTGCCGGTGGGGGCGTTGGAAACGCGGTTGAAGGCTATCGAAAAGGACCATGGCCGGGTGCGCGGCGAGAAAAAATTTTCCAGCCGGACTCTGGACATCGATATCCTCACTTACGGTGATGTGATCGGTTCGGTAGATGGCGTACAGCTGCCCCGCGATGAAATTCTCAAGCATGCCTTCGTATTGAAGCCGTTGGTCGATCTGGTGCCTGACGGACGGCACCCGGAAACCGGGCAGGCCTACCGGGATATTCTTGAGGGGAGCCACTTTGCTGCTCAGAAGCTGTGGGTGGTGCCATTCGAGCGATATTAGCTACGGGCTACGCTCGATTGGATAGAAAAATCCAGCCAGTTCCCGGGTTTTCAGAAAAACGGAAAAGCCTTCAGCCTCGCCAAGCTTGGCGATCTCAGATCGAGTACGGGCCATGCCTGGATGGCGAACCGAACCCATGCGAGGTATAGGCTCCAGGGCCTATACAGGACGCGGCTTGCATGGCACCTGGCAGAATCCGCGGCCTCTGCAACCCCAGCCTGAATATCAGACCTGATAGATGCCGCGTTCGATCAAAATACCTCGGGTTTCATGCCTTGCTGGGCCCAACGATAAAAATCATATTCCAGTCGTGACAAGCCCCCGGGATACAGGTGGGCAATACGCTGCAGGTCGGGGCGCTGATCACTCTTCTCCAGATCCTGAAGCAGGCGCCGCAGGGTGCTGCGGCCTACCGGTTTCGACATCAGGAAAGCGGTGGTTCCCCACGCGACAGTGTAGGGAATGGCATTGAGCTGGTGAGCTAGACGTCGCCATTGCTGGTCATCCATGGATAGATACTGGCGCATGGTGATCAGGTTGCCGTCGTCCAGCCATTGTCGAATCCGTGCCTGGGCAGAGGGCAGGGCGGTGACGACGGCTTGCCCGTTGTCTTGCACTTTCAGCATCTGAAAATACTGTGCCAGACCTTCATGCATCCACACCGGGGATGCCGGAGATAATTGATACAGCAGCACGTGGCTGGATTCATGGAGGATGGTCTGGGCAACCTTGTCGTCATCGGCATCCCAGCGCCACACCGCAACTTCATTGGTGCGGGGCAGAAAGACGCCAGCATAGTGCGGGTTACTCTGGCCGATGCGGGCCTCCATCCATTTCCGGAAGTCTGCCTGCGCAGTGAATAAATACAGGTTTACCTCGGCAGTCCCGTTCAGATCCAGACCGAAGTCTTGACGGTAGCGTTGATAAATCGTCTCAATGGCACGCAAAGTCTGGTCGTGAAGGCCCTCCGGGAGGGTGAAATCCTGGTGGTGAACGTGAATTTGCAGTGGTGTCCTGGCGCGGGTGACGCGCGGGGTGATCACGTCGACCGGTTGTTGCTCGGGTGGCCTGTCTCCGAAGTGAAGTTTCCCGTCTGCGTCGCGCCACTGATAAATTTCTGCCTGTGCGGGCAGGATCGGCAATAACGATGCCAGAGCGAGCAGGACCGGTATTATCCGCAATGTTCTTTAATCCACTTTTTCGTGTTGTCGATGTCTTCGCTGACTTCCTGTGCCGATGCGCTTCTTTCCGTGCCGTCATCATTTACATATACAAAGCGGCTATTCAAACGTTTGAGGCGATCATTGGCTTCCTTGCACGCTCCCGCCATGGCTGCCCGCTCCTTGTCTTCCGCTTCCTTTTGGGCGTTGCGTTCGGTTTGTTCTACGTCGCGAAGGCGAAGGGTGCGTTGATGAATTTCATTAACGCTGTCGCCCTGGCCCAGTAGCGCAGGAGGAGTAATCTGAACCTCTTCATGATTTTCTCCGGCCTGCGGAGCCCGGTCGCCAAACTGCCAGTTGCCATTCTCGTCTTTCCAGCGGTAAATCTCTGCACTGACCATCGGTGGCCAAAGCAGTACGATTCCCATTAGCAGGATAATTCGTGTCATGGTTGCCCCAATAAAATAAAACGTTTTTATGGCCTTGAAGTACGCAATGCGCTATCTGCAGGCGCTTTTGTTATCCACCCTGGAATGCCAGTGATCGCCCGCCGTCCACGGCCAGGATTTGGCCAGTGACAAACCCGGCATCACGGGCAAGCCATGCCACGGCGCCTGCGATATCAGCCGGTTCTCCGCAGCGTTTAAGGGCGGTAGAGGCGGTGATCGCCTCTTGATTCATTTGTCCGGCTTCCGGCCACAGAATCGGACCCGGTGACACCCCGTTAACCCGAATATCCGGGCCCAGTTCTCTTGCCAGAGAGCGAGTCATCATTGCCAGTCCCGCCTTGGCCATGCAATACAGGGTATGCTTTTCGAGCGGTTTTTCTGCATACACGTCGACAATATTAATGATGGCACCCCGGTGTTTACGCAGTGAGGGCGACAAGGCCTGGCACAGCAAGTAGGGGGCACGCAGGTTGCTGTGCATCAACGCATCCCAGTCTGCATCGGTGGCCTCCTCAAGGGGGGTGGGATAAAAGCTGGAGGCATTGTTGACCAGCAAGTTCACTTGCCCAAACGCAGCCAGGGCATCACCACCTAACCGACGAACCTCGTCAGGTTTATCCAGGTCCGCCTGCAGAACTCGGGCGCTGTCAGGGCGAATACTATTAAGCTGGTTGGCCAGCGTGTTGGCTTGGGTATCACTGTTACGGTAATGAATGATCACCCGCATTCCTTGCTGGTGAAGGGTTCGGGTGATTTCAGCGCCGATACGTCGTGCGCTGCCGGTAATCAGGGCGACGGGGTCCATGATTGCTTGTACTCCATGATGGCGTGGATGCGCGCCTGGGTGATGGCCTCCCCCAGGGCCGGGCCTTGCAGTCCCTGCTGGCGCAGTGAGTCAATGTGGATATCGCGGGCGGCGTTTGCTGCGCCACGCAGATAATCCGCTTGTGGGTAATCTCTGTCTTCAAACCCCGTTCGGCCCCGGGCGTCTGCCTCACAAGCTCCCAGAAAGTCGTCCAGCCGTTCTGGACGTCGCAAGACATCCAGTGCCTTGAACAGTTTCCATACGGTGGTGGGTTTGAGTTCCAGTGCCCGGTGACAATGGGTGTGGAACTCCGCCACCAGCGCGGCCAATTGAGCGGTTTCCCGCGGCACTTTCAAGCGCTTGGAGACCTTGTTACTCAACCGGGCACTGCGAATTTCATGGGCAATGTGCCGTGGCCATTCTTCCTCGGGGGTTTTCCCCTTGCCGAGATCATGACACAGCAGTGCGTAGCGGGCGTGAAGGCTGAGCCCCAGCCGGGCGCCCTGTTGAAGGCACAAATACTGGTGTACCAGTGTGTCGATTTCAGGATGATGTTGTTCCGGTTGCGGTACGCCATCCAGTGCTGCCAGTTCCGGGAACAGTACGGCAAGCGCGCCGCAGGCATGGAGTACCTGAAAGAACACCTGCGGATCGCGTTCCATCAGCGCGCGGCTGGTTTCTTTCCAGACCCGTTCTGCCACCAGATAATCCAGCTCGCCGGAGGCGACCAGCTGTTTCATCAGCGTCAGGGTGTCCTCCGCCACACGGAAACCCAGCCAGTGGTAACGTGCAGCAAAGCGGGCCACGCGCAGTACCCGTAACGGGTCTTCTGCGAAGGCCGGGGAGACATGGCGCAGCAGGCGGGCTTTCAGGTCTGCCTTGCCATTGAACGGGTCGATGACCTCACCTCCCGAGGCGCGTGCCATGGCATTGATGGTGAGATCCCGTCGTACCAGATCCTCTTCCAGGGTTACATCGCTGGCGGCATAAAAGGTAAAGCCGCCATAGCCATGGCCGGACTTCCGCTCGGTGCGGGCGAGGGCGTATTCCTCTTTGGTTTTCGGATGCAGAAAGACAGGGAAATCCTGACCCACGGGCTGATAGCCCTGTGCCTGCATCTCGTCGGGGGTAGCGCCGACCACCACCCAGTCCTTTTCGGTGACGGGCAGGCCGAGCAATTGATCCCGGACCGCACCGCCAACCAGATACATTTTCATCTTGTGCGCCTTTGCATTCTTGAGCAGAATGTTCGCATGCTTTCTATCGTACTGAAACTCAACATGCTGGTCGTCGACCGCTGTGCACGCAAATGGCGTGCGCAGGGACGGCGGCTGTCTGACTGATTCGTTTCAGTTCTTCAAGAAGGCCGCAGCGTCCCCGACCTGCGGCCTTCTTTCGTTTTGGGGGTTTGCAGGTCGGTTTTAGTCGCGGGTAACGAGTTTCGAGTTGCGAAAACCTTTAAACCCTCGAGGTTTCAGATTTTCGTCACTCGCTCCTCGAAACTCGCGTCTCTCAAACCCAGGAGAACGAAATGCCAACCCTGGCAGCGTATTTGATCGTGGTAGCGGTGTGGGCAACCACGCCGCTGGGGATTAAATGGAGTGGTGACGCCATGGCGCCACTGGCGGCGGCCGGTGTGCGTATGGGGATTGCTGCGCTGCTGGGGCTGGTGTGGTTGTGGTGGAAGCGTCAGCCGTTGCCTCTGACTCCCCGTGCCAGGGCAAGCTATCTCGCTGCGTTACCGGGAATCTTCGGGGCCATGGGTTGCAGTTATATGGGGGCAACCTATCTGCCCTCGGGGCTGGTCTCGGTGATATTTGGTCTGGCGCCGTTGTTGTCAGGGCTGATGATGCAGTGCCTGCCGGGCAGCGTGCGGTTGAATGCCTGGCACTGGGGGGCCTGCGTGCTCGGGCTGCTGGGGTTGATGCTGGTGTTTGATGAAAGCCTGGCACAGCTGTTGGCAGGGGGAGACATGGGAGACCGCGGCATTGGGCTGTTGTGGATGCTGACGGCGGTGACCCTGTTTGCCGGTAGCGGTATCGCCGTGCAGCGGGTTGGGGCCGGACTGCAGCCCATGCAGCAAACGGTGGGCGGGTTACTGATATCGTTGCCATGCTATGCCCTTGCCATGGCGGTTACCGGTCAGGCGCCCGTGTGGAGTGGGGATGTCCGCGGACTCTCTGCCATTCTTTACCTTGCAGTGTTTGGGTCATTGCTGGGTTTTTACTGCTACTTCCAGATCCTGTCGCGGCTACCGGCGGCGACGGTGGCGTTGGTGACCCTGATTACCCCAGTGTTGGCGCTGTTGCTGGGCAACCTGTTCAACGGTGAAAGTCTGGGCGTGATGGTGCTGGCGGGCGCGCTGCTGATTGTGCTGGCTCTGTCGCTGTTTCTGCTGGGCGACCACAAGGTTCGTCGGGCAGTGAAACGCCTTGAAGCCAGCAGAGTGGCGGCATAGCAGTGGCGGGGCCCCTGGTTGGGGGCCTCCGCCTCACATCACGGTAATGGGTTCGGTGACGGGGGGCATGGAGTAGCTTTCCGTCACGGTGCCGTTTTCCACACTTTCCAGGTGCACATCGAATTTCCACAGGCGATGCAGGTGGCGTAACACTTCCGTGGCGCTGTGTTCATCCAGGGGGCGGCCATCACTGCGCTGATGACGGAGGGTCAGTGCCCGGTCACCATGAAGGTTGGCGCTGACAATCTGGATGTTGGGTTCCTGAATGCTCAGATTGTATTGCTCTGCCAGTGCATCGCGGACTTTCTTGTAGCCGGTTTCGTTATGAATGGCAGAGACTTCCACGTAGTCATTGCGGTCATCGTCCATGATCTGGAAGAACTTGAAGTGGCGAATCAGGCGCGGTGACAGGAACTGCTGGATAAAGCTTTCATCCTTGAAGCTTTCCATGGCGAATTTGACGGTTTGCAGCCAGTCGCTGCCGGCCATCTCCGGGAACCATTCCCGATCCTCATCGTCCGGATTTTCGCAGATGCGGCGAATATCCTGGAACATGTTGAAGCCCAACGCATAAGGGTTCATGCCGCTGTAAAAGGGGGCAGAGAAAGGCGGCTGGTAGACCACCTGGCTATGGTTCTGGAGGAATTCCAGCATGAAGCCGTCGGTCACCTTACCCGCGTCGTACAGGTCATTGAGGAGCGTGTAGTGCCACAGGCAGGCCCAGCCCTCGTTCATTACCTTGGTCTGACGTTGCGGGTAAAAGTACTGCGCCATCTTGCGCACAATACGAATGATTTCTCTTTGCCAGGGTTGTAGAAGCGGGGCGTTCTTTTCCAGAAAATAAAGCAGGTTTTCCTGGGGCTCAGCCGGGAACCGGGTCGCGGCTTCACGGGTGCGGGCTGCCGGTTGCAGCTGGGGGAAGGTGCGCCACAGTTCTGATACCTGTTTTTGCAGAATATCCTCACGCTCGCGCTGGCGCTTGCGTTCTTCAACGGCGGAAATCGGCGAGGGACGCTTGTAGCGGTCGACGCCATAGTTCATCAGGGCATGGCAGGAGTCGAGGGTTTCTTCCACCGCAGTGACCCCGTGACGTTGCTCGCAATCGGCGATGTAGTTACGCGCGAACACCAGGTAGTCGATGATGGATGACGCATCCGTCCAGGTTTTGAACAGATAGTTGCCCTTGAAGAACGAATTGTGTCCGTAGCAGGCGTGGGCAATGACCAGAGCCTGCATGGTGATACTGTTTTCTTCCATCAGGTAGGCGATACAGGGATCGGAATTGATGACGATCTCGTATGCCAGGCCCATCTGACCGCGACGATAGCGGCCCTCGACTTCAACGAACTGTTTCCCGAAAGACCAGTGGTTGTAGCCGACCGGCATGCCCACTGATGAGTAGGCATCCATCATTTGTTCAGAAGAAATGACTTCGATCTGATTCGGGTAGGTATCCAGCCCGTACTTGTTGTGGGCAATGTCGGCGATGGCTTTGTCGTAGTCTGCCAGCAGTTCGAAATTCCAGTCAGACCCTTCAGACAGATACGTCATGCTTCTTCCATCCTTTTCTTGAAGAGTTGCCGAAACACCGGGTAAATCTCACCGGGCTCATCTATCTGTGCGATGGAAAAGGCGCCGGGATGTCGAGCCATAATGGTTTCGTAATGATCCCATAGCGCCTGATGGGCCCGCGGCATGACTTCCACATAGGAGAAATACTGCATTTTGGGGAGCAGTTCTTCTTCAATCATTTTGGCGCAGGCGGGAGAGTCGTCATTCCAGTTGTCACCGTCGGAGGCCTGGGCGGCATAGATGTTCCACTGATCGACCGGGTAGCGCTCGTTGATGATGTCCCGCGTCAGTTTCAGGGCGCTGGAGACGATGGTGCCGCCGGTTTCCCGGGAATAGAAAAACTCCTCTTCGGTAACTTCCTTGGCACTGGTGTGATGGCGGATGAACACCACCTCGATCTGGTCGTAGTTGCGTTCGAGAAACAGGTACAACAGCAGGAAGAAACGCTTGGCCAGGTCCTTCATGTCCTGATTCATGGAGCCGGAGACATCCATGATGCAGAACATCACCGCACGGCTGACCGGTACCGGCTCCTTGATATGGTGGTTGAAACGCAGGTCGACGGTGTCCAGGTAGGGGATGCGTTCTACGCGTCGCTCCAGCCGGGCAATCAGCTCGTCCAGTTCCTGAAGTCGTGCCTGGCGCTGCGGAGACTGATCCTGCTGTAGCAGTGTTTCGCGCTCTTCCTTCATGTCACGGATGCGGCGTCGAGTGGCGGCGGTCAATGCCCGGCGGCGCATGGAGGCCTGGCGCATGGACCGGACGATGTTGATCTTGGCGGGCATGCCCTGGCTGACAATGCCGCCGTGGCGGGTCTTGAAGACCTGGGCGCCTTCAAGGTGGCGTTTCACCAGGTTGGGCAGTTCCAGATCTTCAAACAGGAAATTGAGAAATTCCTGCTTGTCGATTTCAAAGGCAAATTCATCCTGACCTTCACCCTGATCACTGGCGTCACCTTCACCGCTTCCCTGGCCGCCTCCGCCTTCCGGGCGTTTGAAGCGATCGCCCTGATTGAACTCCTTGTTGCCCGGGTGAACGATGCTGCGCTGTCCGCCGGGGCCATGGTGAAAGATGGGCTCCGAGAGGTCCTTTTGCGGAATGCTGATGCGCTCACCTTGCTCCATGTCCTGAATGGAACGGCGGTTGACCGCATCGTTGACGGCCTCACGAATGTGCGAGCGATAGCGGCGCAAAAACCGTTGCCGGTTCACTGTACTTTTTCGCTTGTCATTGAGGCGGCGGTCAATGATGTAGCTCATTCGTTTCTCCCGACTTCGCCGACGGCGACGAAGGTGCCCCGCTTGAGGCGCACGTCGTCGCCGTCGGTTCGCGCCTCAAGCGGCGCGCTGCAGCGGCGTTACTGCGCCTTTCTCACACGCAGATACCATTCGGATAGCAGGCGTACCTGCTTCTCGGTATAGCCGCGGGAGACCATTCGTTGCACAAAGTTGTTGTGCTTGCGCTGGTCGTCCTCACTGCCCTTGGCGTTGAATGAGATGACGGGCAACAGGTCTTCCGTGTTGGAGAACATCTTTTTCTCAATCACGTCTCTCAGTTTCTGGTAGCTCAACCAGCTTGGGTTCTTGCCGTGGTTGTTAGCGCGGGCTCGCAGTACAAAATTCACCACTTCGTTGCGGAAGTCCTTGGGGTTGGAAATGCCGGCGGGTTTTTCGATTTTTTCCAGGTCTTCGTTGAGCGCCTGACGATCGAAAATTTCGCCAGTATCCGGGTCACGGAATTCCTGATCCTGAATCCAGAAATCCGCATAGGTGACGTAACGGTCGAAGATGTTTTGCCCGTACTCGGAGTAAGACTCCAGGTAGGCGGTCTGAATTTCCTTGCCGATGAATTCCACATAGCGCGGCACCAGGTATTCCTTGATAAAGCGCCGATACTGCTCGGATTGTTCCTGAGGGTATTGCTCCTGTTCGATGCGTTGCTCCAGTACATGGATCAGATGTACCGGGTTGGCCGCCACTTCGGCGTGATCATAGTTGAACACCTTGGAAAGAATCTTGAAGGCAAAGCGGGTGGAAAGTCCGTTCATGCCCTCGTCTACGCCGGCCATGTCGCGATATTCCTGCATGGATTTGGCATGCGGGTCCACATCTTTCAGGTTCTCGCCGTCGTACACCCGCATCTTCGAATAGATACTGGAATTTTCCGGTTCTTTCAGGCGGGTGAGGATGGAGAACTGCGCCAGCATGTGCAGGGTGTCAGGGGCGCACTGGGCATCGCGCAGGCTGGAGTTTCTCAGCAGCTTGTCGTAGATCTGCACTTCTTCGGTGACGCGCAGGCAGTAGGGCACCTTGACGATATAGACGCGGTCGATAAAGGCTTCATTGTTCTTGTTGTTACGGAAGGTGTGCCATTCCGCCTCGTTGGAGTGCGCAAGAACAATGCCGTCATAGGGGATGGCGCCGAGGTGCTCGGTACCATTGTAGTTGCCTTCCTGGGTGGCAGTGAGCAAGGGGTGCAATACCTTGATTGGCGCCTTGAACATTTCCACAAATTCCAGGATGCCCTGGTTGGCCCGGCACAGGCCACCGGAGTAGGCATAGGCATCCGGGTCGTCCTGAGCGAAGTCTTCCAGTTTGCGGATGTCCACTTTGCCGACCAGTGCCGAGATGTCCTGGTTGTTCTCATCGCCGGGTTCGGTCTTGGCTACGGCCACCTGATCCAGAATGGAGGGGTAGCGTTTCACTACCCGAAACTGGCTGAGGTCGCCGCCAAATTCATTCAGGCGTTTTACTGCCCAGGGTGACATGATGGTGCGAATGTAACGGCGCGGGATGCCGTATTCTTCTTCCAGAATCGGCCCGTCCTCTTCCGGGTCGAACAGCGACAGGGGGGAGTCGTTTACCGGCGATCCCTTGATGGCGTAGAAGGGCACGCGCTGCATCAATGCCTTGAGCTTTTCGGCCAGTGAAGACTTGCCCCCGCCGACCGGGCCGAGCAGGTAAAGAATCTGTTTCTTCTCTTCCAGCCCCTGGGCTGCGTGGCGGAAATAGCTGACGATGTTTTCAATGACTTCTTCGAGGCCGTAGAACTCATCGAAGGCAGGGTAGCGGCGGATCACCTTGTTGGAAAAGATGCGTGACAGTCGGGGGTCCTGGGAGGTGTCGACCATTTCCGGTTCGCCAATGGCCATCAGCATACGCTCCGGGGCGGTGGCGTAGGCGCTGGGTTCGCGTTTGCACAGGTCCAGGTACTCCTCCAGCGACATTTCTTCTTGCTGGGTCGCTTCGAAACGGTCCTGGTAGTGGCGGATAATGCTCATGCCGGCTTCCTCCTGCGGAACCTAAATTGTCACAACGAAACTACATTCAGGGTGATTCCTTGTTGGTGAAAATAACGTGTAAATGAATGGGAAAACGATGTCGCTGAGCATCGCTGCCAGCGTCATCAGACAGCTTTAGGATGTAACCAAACCGCGCAGCAAGTCAAAGGGAAGCGAAAACATTTTCGTCAAAAAAAGGATGAAGTGTAGGGATGTCGGGCTGGGCGTCACGTGGCCTGCAGGCTGCGCGGGTTTTTGAAAAGATTTTTTGAAAATCAGCAGTGGCACTGGATTCGTGTGAGATCGTCCAGTCGTAATGCCGTCAGGCTGCCGCCCCAGACACAGCCGGTATCCAGCGCGTCTACCTTGGCGACCCCAGTATGGCCCTCGAGGGCGGCCCAGTGGCCAAACAGCAGGCGGGTGCCGGTGGCTTTGCGCTGTGGGTGCAGGAACCAGGGCAAAAAGCCGCTGGGGGGAGCGTCCGCTTCGCCCTTGGTGGTCAGATCCAGTTCTCCGGCGGTGTTCACGAAACGCATTCGGGTGAAGTGGTTGGTGATCACCCGCCAGCGGTCGGGGCCGGCAAGGCTGTCGTCCCAGCCTGCGGGCTGGTTTCCGTACATATGGGCGAAGAACTCACCGCAGCGATCGTCTTTCAGTACCGCCTCCACTTCTGCGGCGCGGCTGCGGGCTTCAGCCAGGGTCCACAGCGGTGGAATGCCGGCATGGGTGAGGGTGGCGTTGTGCTCGGGGAGATCGATCAGCAGCGGGTGCTGTTGCAGCCAGCCCAGTAATTCGACACGATCCGGGGCATTGAGGATCTCTGCAAGGGTGTCCTTGCGCTTGCTCTCGGTTGCGCCGTGGGCTACCGCCAGCAGATGCAGGTCGTGGTTGCCCAGCACGCTGTGCACATTGTCACGCAGCTGATATACCCGCCGCAGGGTGCCTAGCGAATCCGGGCCGCGGTTGATCAGATCCCCGGCCAGAAACAGCCGGTCACGATCCGGGTTGAAAGCGATTTTTTTCAGAAGACAATCAAAGGCTTCCAGACACCCCTGCAGATCCCCAATAGCGTAATCGCTCACCCGACCTCCCCGACTGCAGGCCTGTTGCGTGTTGCGTGTTGCGTGCTGGCGTTATCAATGCAGTGCATGCGGTACAGCAAGGGTGAAGGCCGGGATGTCTGCATCAAAATGAATGCCATCTTCGCCAATCATCTGGTAACTGCCACGCATACTGCCGACTTCGGTTTCCAGTACTGCGCCGCTGGTGTAGCGGAAGCTCTGGCCGGGTGCCAAGTGCGGTTGTTCGCCGATCACGCCTTCGCCGTGGACTTCCTGAACACGCTCTTCCCCATCGGTAATCACCCAATGACGGGTCAGCAGTCGGGCACTGACGGTGCCTTCATTGAGGATGGTGATGTGGTAGGCAAACACCCAGCGCTGGCTGGCCGCGTCGCTCTGGTCGGCAAGGTATTCGGTTTCCACGGTAACCCTGATCTGGTGGCGTGGGTCACTGGGGGGCCGGTGGCTGGCGGTCATGGGTGCTCTGTCTCCCGATGCTGGCGGTGATGGTGCGAAGAAATCAGCTCTGTGGCGGGCTGAGATTGGCCAGTGCCACATAGTCGGCCACGGACAGTTGATCCGGGCGCAGGCCAGCATCAATGCCTGCGGCCTCGAACTGCTCCAGGCTAACCAGGGATTTTAAACTATTGCGGATCGCCTTGCGTCGTTGTGTGAAGGCCTGAGCCACCAGGCGGCGCAAATGGTCTTCATCGTCGGCAGGGTGCGGCAGTGTCGGGTAGGGCAGCAGCCGTACCACGGCGGAATCCACCTTGGGGGGTGGGCTGAAGGCGCCCGGTGGGACAAAGAACAGGTAATCGGCCTGGCAGTAGTACTGCACCATGATCGACAGGCGCCCCCAGTCCCGGGTGCCCGGGCTGGCTGTGAGCCGGTCCACCACCTCCTTCTGCAGCATGAAGGTCATGTCGCTGATGGCATCGGACTGGCTGAGCAGGTGGAAGATCAAGGGGGTGGAGATGTTGTAGGGCAGATTGCCCACGACTCGCAGGGGCTTGTCCGCCGGCTTGAGGGTACGGAAATCGAACTTCAGGGCATCGCTCTCATGAATGCTCAGGCGGTCAGGGGTGTTTTCCTGGCGCAGCAGAGTAATCAGGTCGCGGTCCAGTTCCACCACGTGCAGGTGTGGCAAATCTTCCAGCAAGGGGTAAGTGAGGGCGCCACGCCCGGGGCCGATCTCCACCACGGTATCGTCCTGCTTCAGGTCCAGGGTGCGGACCATGCGGTCGACCAGATTGCGGTCGTGCAGGAAGTGCTGGCCGAAACGCTTGCGGGTGCGGTGTTCTGTCATGTCATGGATCCTGTGGAGTCGCCAGATTCAGCGCCAGGCGGGTGGCAGCGACCAGGCTGCCAACCTTGGCCTGGCCCGTGCCCGCCAGCTCGAAGGCGGTGCCGTGGTCCACGGAGGTGCGGATAAACGGCAGCCCCAAGGTGATGTTGATAGCTTCGCCAAAACCGGCGTACTTGAGTACGGGCAGGCCCTGATCATGGTACATGGCGAGTACGGCATCGTGCTGGTTCAGCAATGCAGGCTGAAAAGCGGTATCAGCGGGCACCGGGCCAGTGAGGGTAAAGCCCTGCTGGCGCAAGTGCTCAAGTGTAGGGATGATCACGTCCAGTTCTTCGCGCCCCAGATGGCCGCCTTCCCCGGCATGGGGGTTGAGGCCCAGCACCAGAATGCGTGGCTGCGCAATGCGGTACTTGTTGACCAGATCATCGCGCAAAATGGTGAGAGTGCGGGTCAGGCTATCGGGGGTGATAGCGGCGGGGACTTCACTGAGCGGAAGATGGGTGCTGGCCAGCGCCACACGCAGGTCGCGGGCTGTCAGCATCATCACCACCCTGTCTACGGCGGCTTGCGCAGCCAGAAACTCGGTATGCCCGGTAAAGGCAGGGTCGGCACCCTCGCAGATCACGTTCTTGGCGACCGGAGCTGTCACCATGGCCGAAAAGGTGCCGTCCAGGCAGCCACGGGCGGCGCGGGTGAGCATATCCAGGGTGCCCTGGCCGGTGGCCGGGTTGGGTTGGCCTGCGGTCACCGGGGCGCCGGCGGGAGTGTGCCACACGCAGACAAAATCCGGGGTCAGCGGGTCACGAATGGCGGGGTCGCCGGGCTGCCAGTCACCCAGGGAGGGTGTCTTGCCAAGCAGGGCGGCCCGTTGGCTCAATACGGCTTTGTCACCAATCAGCACCAAGGGCTGCTCTGGAAACAGGGCGGGCAAGGCCAGAGCCAGATCCGGACCGATACCGGCCGGATCGCCGCAGGTAATGGCAATGGGACGTGCTGGTGTCAGACGTCCGGCGTCCGACGGCTGGCTCACAGGCGAATATCCACGTAGGACTCGCCGCGTTTTTCCTGAATCCAGGTTTCCAGTTCTTCTTCGAAACGGCGCTTCTGAAGCGCCTGGGTGGCCTGCATACGGCGGAATTCGTCGCTCATGTCCGTATCGCGAATGTCGTCGACGCGCAGGAAATGCCAGCCGTACTGGGTCTCAAAAACGGGCGACAGCTCACCCGTCGGGGTATTGAGCATCATGTCTTCGAATTCCGGCACCATTTCACCCCTGTTGACCCAACCCAGTTCGCCGCCATTACGGGCGCTGCCCGGGTCATCAGAATGCTCGGCTGCCACCGGGGCAAATTCACTTTGCCCGCTGGCGATCTGGTCGTGCAGGCGCTGGGCTTGCGCGTGGGCCTGTTCACTGTTGGTCAGGGCGTCGGTCTTGATCAGTACATGGCGCACCTGATACTGGGTCACTACCTTCTCGGCGCCGCCACGGCGGTCGATCATCTTGAGAATGTGAAAGCCGGCGCCAGAGCGAATGGGAGCTGAAATCTCGCCCTTTTGTAGTGAAAGGGCGGCTTCGGAGAACAGGCTTGGCCACTGGGCCGCCGGTCGCCAGCCCAGATCACCGCCTTCCAGGGCCTTGGGGCCATCTGAGACGGATACCGCCACTTGCTGGAAATCTTCACCGCCGGCAAGGCGGTTCTCAACGTCCTGGGCCTTGGACTGGGCAGCCTGGACGTCTTCCGGTGATGCGGCACCGGGCACCCGGATCAGGATATGGCCGAGGTGAAAGTCTTCCTCGAACATCTGCTTGCCCATTTCTGAGCCCAGAAAGCGGTCTACTTCGCGGTCCGTGACCCGAATACGGGAGGCCACGCTGCGCTGCTGCAGACGAGAGATAATCATGTCCTCACGGATCTGTTCGCGGAACTGGTTCCAGTCGTAGCCGTCTTGACGCATGGCAGCGGCGAAGTCTTCCAGGGTCATGCCATTTTGGCGGGCGATGCCGGACATGGCCTGGTTGAGGCTGGCATCGTCTACCTTGATGCCGGCCCGTTCGGCAAGCTGCAGCTGCACCCGTTCGATGATCATGCGGTCCAGCACCTGTTCGCGCATGATGGCCGGGGGCGGTAGCTCCTGACCTTTGTCCTGGAACTGCAGGGCGATCACGTTGATGCGTTCATCCAGCTCGCTGGCCATGATGGCACCGTCGTTCACCACTGCCACAATGCGGTCCAGCATCTGGACTTTGGCATGGCCCAGCATTGGCAGGGACAGGGCCACCACCAGCATCAGCCAGTGCAGGGCGCGGGTAGGGTGCGTGCTGCGTGCTGCGTGCAGCGATTCGTTATTCATACTCTCTCCTGTATCCCGGAATACTGCGTTCCAGCAAGGAATCTACCTGGCCGCCAAACCCGCCCAGACCGATCATTTGAATCTGAAACCAGACGGTGCTGTCGGCTTCCAGGTCGCCGTCACCGTCGTCATCGGTGAGCTCTCGCTGGCTGAGCAGGCGCAGTTTCCAGCAGCAATTGCGATATTCTGCCCCGGCCATGGTTTCCAGAGTGCGTTCATTGTCCAGGTCGTACATCCAGCGGCCGACAAGGCGCCAGTTGCGGTGCACAGGCAAAATGGCGCTGATCTCGGATTCCTGAATGTCGTCGGCGGGGCGGTCGTGGAAGCCCACGTTGAAAATACGCCGTTCGCGGTCGTTGTAGCCGATCTGGAAGTTGGAGCGTTCCCGCTGATTTTCTTCCAGATCCCATTGTGCCTCTGTGTAGAGGTACCAATCATGGGCAAAGTTCCACCGCAGGTCCCCAACCAGTGGGGTCTGGTCGTCGGTGGGGTCTTCCAGGGAGTCGTCGGTGAAGACCTTGCGATCATCAAAATAGAAGCCCTGAGCGACCCGCAGGCGCAACTGCTCCCGGCCACTGGCGTCGTGCAGGAAGCGGCTGGTCAGGCCCACGGCCAGTTTTTCTTCGTCGCCGATGCGGTCATAACCAATAAAGCGGTTTTCCCGGAACAGGGCATTGTAAGAGAAGGTCACCTCGCGGGTGTCGAAGTTGGGCAAACTGTCCTGTTCTTCATAGGCCACCTTGTTGATGAAAAGGCGAGGCTCCAGGGTTTGCGTGAAGGCGCTGCCGAACCAGTTTGTCGGCCGTTCGAATACCAGCCCGGAGTCCAGACTGGCGCCCCAGGTCGTCATGTCCGGGTTGTCTTCGGCGGTCGCGTCCACGCTGTCGAGCTTGTACTGGGTGTGATACAAGCGTGCCCGGGGCTCGACGAACCACCAGCTTTCCTGCATGCGCATGCTCAGGGCCGGTGCGACATGGCCGCGCAGGCCAGTGGCCTTGCCGCTGTCATCAGAGCTGCTGCGTTCGAAGGCGGTCATGTCGGATAGCCACAGCCCTTTCAGTGGGCCAATCAGGGTCGGGTCGCCGGTGATCTGCAGTTGTGGCAGCCGTCGATAGGGCAGGTCGTCATCGGCGAGGGTCGGGTCGATGGTCTGCCAGGATTGCATGCGGCCCAGCACCTGCCAGGTACGGCCGTAGTAGCGGGCTTCCGCCAGGCGGGGCAGATGGGTCTGGGAGCTGATCTCAAGGCCGGTATCCAGATCCTTGAAGTAGAAATCATCAGAGACGTAGTTGAAGTCAGTCTTCAGATTCCAGCGCCCGACGTTGCCGTTGTGGTTCCAGCGGGCCACCTGGCGGTCTTCGTCGTCAAATTTGCGGTCGTTGAACAAGATGCCGTAACTGACTTCGCCTTCCCCATAGGGGCTCAGGTAGCGGAATTCGGAATCGGCACCACTGCCCCGGCCATCGATATACCGCGGGGCGATGGTGGCATCTATCTGAGGGTGGATATTGAGATAGATCGGCTGGGAAATATCCAGGCCGTTATCGTCCCCGATGGCAATCGTGGGAAACAGCAAGCCGGTCTTGCGGCGGTCATCGATGGGGAAGGTGATCCAGGGCAGCCAGAAAACCGGTGTGCTTTTCACTTTCAGCACCACATCGTTGGCTTCCCCCCAGCCTTTTTCCCGGTCCAGGAAGATCCGTTTGCCATGTAACGACCAGCCATTGGAGCCCGGCTGACAGGTGGTGTAGCTGCCGTTGGTAATGGTGGTGGTGGTATCTGTGAGGTAGATGTAATCCGCGCTGCCCCGCGAGGACAGATCAAACAGGGAATAGCGGACTCCCTGCAGGCTGCCTTCCCGACGACTGGTCTGGCCACTCATGCTGTCGGCAATAAAGGTGGCCCGGTCGCTTTCCAGGCGCATGCCGCTTTCCAGCTCGTATTTACCGGTAGACTGGTCGAGCTGGGCAAGATCGGTGGTGATGCGGCGTCCGGGTTGTTCGATCAGAACATCGCCGTCCAGCGAAATCAGGCCGTCCTGGGTCAGCGTAGAGTGATCCGCAGTGACCACAGTGTCACTGCCTTCCACCGGGATGCCCACGGCAGGGTTATAGTAGATGCCGCCACACCAGTCCGGTATGGCGCGCTGCTGCACCGCAGGGAACGTGGCCATCTCTTCGCGGTCCACCCAGTTCAGGTCGTTATCCGCGTTGCTGGCCCCGGCGATGAATAGCAGGGCGGGTATCAGAATTCGTTGTGTGGGCAGTGGCATCGGCTGCTCAGAACAGGTAAAAAGGCCGTTTTGCACAGACGCGGCTGTGCGTCTGTAAAAGCGGCAGTGTAATGGAACAAGGAAGGCAATGCAGCCTGATAAAAGTAAATCTGACGTAACCCCTGACCCGCGCAAGGCGGATCTGGACCAGTGGGTAAGCGCTTACCTTGGTGCGCAGGTGGTGGGCGAGACCGCCTCTGCCGATGCCAGTTTTCGCCGCTATTTCCGTTATCAGCACGATGGCCGAAGCCTGGTGGCCATGGATGCGCCACCCAGTCACGAGGACTGTCGGCCCTTTATTGATGTGGCCGGGCGGCTGGACGCCGCCGGGGTGCATGTGCCGAAAATCGTCCATCAGGATCTGGCCCAGGGCTTTTTGCTGCTCACCGATATGGGCACCGAGACCTGGCTGCATGCCCTCAACGAGGCCAATGCGGACAGCTGGTACAGCGCGGCCATCGATACCCTGATTACCCAGCAGCAACATGCCGAAGTGGCCGGGCTGCCGGTCTACGATGAGGCTCTGTTGCAGCGCGAGCTTGAGCTGTTCCCCCAGTGGTATCTGTTCCGCCACCGCGAGATGGTGGTCACCGGCGAGCTGCGTCAACGGCTGGACCGGGTATTTGACCGGCTCATCGATTCCGCCCTGGCTCAGCCCCGGGTGTTTGTGCACCGCGACTACATGCCCCGTAACTTGATGGTCTCCGAGCCCAATCCGGGTGTGATTGATTTCCAGGATGCTGTGGCCGGGCCGATTACCTACGACGTGATCAGCCTGTTCAAGGATGCTTTCCTGAGCTGGCCAGAAGCGCGGGTGTTGAACTGGCTGCGCGAGTATTTCGACAAGGCCACGGCGGCCGGCCTGCCGGTGCCGAAGGATTTCGACACCTTCCTGCGCGATTGCGATCTGATGGGCGCCCAGCGTCATATCAAGGTGATCGGCATCTTCGCGCGGATCTGCCACCGTGACGGCAAGCCCAAATATCTGGGCGATGTGCCGCGCTTCTTTGCCTATCTGCGCACGGTCATCGCCCGTCGCCCGGAATTGGCCGACCTGCAGTGGGTGCTGGACCAGCTTGAGGATAATCCGTGAAGGCCATGATACTGGCAGCGGGCTATGGCAAGCGCATGCGCCCGCTCACCGATCACACCCCCAAGCCTTTGCTGCAGGCGGGGGGCAAGGCCCTGATCGAATACCACATCGAGGCCCTGCGGGATGCCGGCTTCGCGTCGCTGGTGATCAACAGTGGCTGGCTGGGCGACACCCTGGCCGAGGCGCTTGGGGACGGTAGCCGCTATGGCATTCCCATCGCCTGGTCTCACGAAGGCACCCCGCTGGAAACCGCCGGAGGCATCAAACGTGCCCTGCCGCTGCTGGGCGACGCCCCGTTTGCCCTGATCAATGGCGATATCTGGACCGATTACGACGTGTCCCGGTTGCTCATCCAGCGCGATGACCCTGTGCACCTGGTGCTGGTAGACAACCCACCGCACCACCCGCAAGGGGATTTTCATCTGACAGACACCGCCCGGTTGCGCGATAATACTGACCCGAGACTGACCTATGCCGGGATCGGCCGGTTTGACCCGGCCCTGTTCGCGGCGCTGCCGGAGGGCGAAGCCAAACTGGCCCCCGTGCTACGCCAGGCCATGGCCCGTGACGCGGCCAGCGGTGAGCATCATCGCGGCCAATGGTGGGACATCGGCACCCCGGAACGTCTCGACGAACTGGATCGATTGCTGACCCAACGCTGAGAACAACGTGTGTGGAACCACCACTCCCACAGTGACGGTACTGCGCCAACTGCACTATTGAGGATTTATCATGCCCAAGCAGGATTACCTGATTGCCCCCTCCATTCTGGCTGCCAACTTCGCTCGCCTGGGCGAAGAATGCGATAACGTACTGGCCGCCGGGGCAGACGTGATCCACTTCGACGTGATGGACAACCACTACGTGCCCAACCTCACCATTGGCCCCATGGTGTGCAAGGCCCTGCGCGATCATGGCATTACCGCCCCCATCGACGTGCACCTGATGGTCAGCCCGGTGGATGACCTGATCGGCATGTTCGCCGAAGCCGGCGCCAGCTACATCACCTTCCACCCGGAAGCCAGTCAGCACGTGGACCGCTCCCTGCAGCTGATCAAGAGCCACGGCTGCAAAGCCGGTCTGGTACTCAACCCGGCCACCCGTCCGGACTGCCTGGAATACGTGATGGACAAGCTGGACATGATCCTGCTGATGAGCGTCAACCCCGGCTTCGGCGGCCAGAAATTCATCCCCAACACCCTGGATAAAGTCCGCAAGGTGCGCGAACTCATTGATGCCAGCGGCCATGACATTCGCCTGGAAGTGGACGGCGGCGTCTCCGAAAAGAACATCCGCGAAGTGGCCGCCGCCGGCGCCGACACCTTCGTGGCCGGCTCCGCCATCTTTGGCAAAGACGACTACGCCACCGTCATCCAGCAAATGCGAGAAGAGCTCGCCCAGGCCTAACAACAAAGCCCTGTCGGAGCGCCGCATGAGGCGCTCCTGCCTCAATGGTTAGTCTCTTGGAACCTTCCTGCTCTTTGGCTGCCTCACCCCCTAAGTCAGCCATCGCTTTCGCGCCATGCACCGCCATTTCAGTTTCTCCTTTTCGTTTCCCGCCGTCCTGCTGTTCGCCAGCCTGGCGTCCTGTTCCCTTGTCCCTCCGGAACGCCAAGCCCGGCCCCCTGAGATCGTTGATGCCCCACAGGATCTCCCGTCCCGGCAGACCCTCATCCTCGATAGCCTGCTCGCCCAAAAAGAAGACTGGCAAGGCGTTCCTTACCGCTACGGTGGCCTTAGCTCCAAAGGCGTTGACTGCTCCGGCTTCGTCTACCTCACCTTCCTCTCGCAACTGAACATGAAAGTCCCTCGCACCACCTCGGCACTCATGGAGGAAGGCGAACCTGTCGCCCGCAACGAACTGGAAATCGGCGACCTGGTGTTTTTCCGCACCGGCCCGGGCAACCGCCATGTGGGTATCTATATGGGGGACGATGAATTTATGCATGCCTCGGTAAGCAACGGCGTGATGCAGTCCTCGCTGAAAAACCCGTATTGGCGCGAGCGCTATTGGATGGCGAGACGGTTGGTGGAGCGGTAGCCCGCGCTCCGGTTTTCTTACGCTGGCAGTGTGTTTTGTAGAGGATGGCTTACATAAACAGGTAAGGGGTTGAGCTAAGGTTATCTCCCGAAATGGGGATTAGGCTGAAGTTCACTGATGGGCACAGGTACCGCGCTCATGATGTCGTGTCGGGGGCTGAATTGTAACGTATATCGATACAGGGTACAGTGTGAATGATAGAGTCGTTCAAGGAACGGACGCTGGAAGGTTACTTCTTTAATGGCGGTGCTTGTCCGGCGCCCAAGAGCATTGAGGGGGCGCTCAAACGCAAACTTGAAATCCTTCATATCGCCAACGGCGAGCAGGATTTAAGGGTGCCTCCAGGAAACAGATTTGAGCACCTGAATGGAAAGTTGAAGGATTGGTGCTCGATTCGGGTCAACAAGCAATACCGCTTGGTGTTCAAGTGGGATAAGGGTAAAGCGTTCGAAGTGTATCTTGATCCCCATCAGTACAGGTGAAAGGTGACATCATGGTTGAAGCATTGAGGCTGCCAGCGCATCAGCCCACCAGCGTGGGAGCCATGCTCAAGGAAGAATTCCTTGAGCCCCTGAAGATTACTCAGGGGGAACTGGCCAAGGCGATGGGCGTTAGTCGCAAGACTGTCAACGAGCTATGCGGAAACCACCGCGGCGTGACGGCGGAAACCGCGTTTCTGTTGGCCAAAGTCTTGGGCACAACCCCGGAGTTCTGGCTCAACCTCCAGTACATGAATGACATGTGGTTGGCCATGCACAAGGAATCCTTGGCCAAGAAAGTGGCTGCGGCCAAGTCGTTGGTTGCAGCTTGATTGGTGGCTGATCTTTTATCCAGCTGCAACATGAAAGACCTGACCTCTGTGTTCGAAGGATAGGTTCCGTTTTAGATTGAAAGCTTTATGCATCAGCTAGTGTTGTATTTTCTGGGTATCGTTTTCGCTTGGGGTCTTATGGAGCTGCTGCTAAGACGTGGTTTCATGAAATCAATGAATGCGGCCTTGATGCTGTCTTTGTCGGCCATGATGGGTATTGTCCGTATTGTGGATTGGGAGATGAATTCTCCTGTCGTCAATGCAAGAACGGGCAAGCAGATCACCGCTGAAGACTTTTTTTTCATTAGTGGGGGGTGGTTTTATTTTGCTTTATTGCTTCGGTATTGCTTGAGATCAGGAAAAGGTCAAAGTCATAGGTGCGGGTTGGGGAGAAAGTCTTGCATCGTGTGTGGAAATGCAAAATCAACACGGGATGCCGGTTTTCTGAAATCGCGCCGTAAGCGTGTATTCAGGGACAGCGTTAGCCCCGCAGCTTCACAAGCGTACGGCTGAGGTTGTTTCTTGCCGGCAACTCCAGTTTCTCCCTCAGCGCCAGGGTGTGATAAATCACCTGCGAATCCAGAAAACCCTGCAACACCGCACGACGCCCTTCCCCAAACGCCTCCTCCGACACAAAGGCATACTCTTGCCGAATCCAGACTTCATAGCAGTCATACAGTTCTGCATCCGAGCCCAGAATACCTAGATCAATATCTTGCAGTAGCGCCATGTCCGTATCGGTGGGTGGGTGCGGGTGGATGGTAGCGAGGATGAGGGTGTGGACGCGATTTTTCTGATCCTTTGTGAGGGTGCTGCTCGCGAAATGCCCAGCGAACCAGTCGGCGCTGCGGGCTTCGTTGTCGCTGGCGCGGAGATCGTAGACTACGTCGTGAGCCCAGAGGGCCAATTCCATGGTCAACGGATCGTCGGCCAAGTGGCGGTAGTGGTCCAGCCACTTCAGGCAGGCGGCCACGTGATCCAGGGTGTGGTAGTAGCGATGGGGTTCGCTGTAGAGGGCGGCCAGTTGTTGCCAGGTGGCATCTGGCTCGGGCAGTAGAGGGGCGACGTTGGTATCCCAACGCTCTTTCAGTACGGATGCGGTGGTCATCCAGTTTCTCAAATCGTCTGGCGAGGAGATCTACTGTATCAGGAGAGTGAGGTTGGCGGGTTATTTAGCCAGCCCAGATGGGTATCGCACAGCACCCCTTTGGGCTCGTTCGGCGAGGACAAGCACGGTTATCGGTGCGATGACGGGGCAGGTAAGTTGTGGGGCATCCAGGTGAGTGCCACCTTCACCTCCGAATTCATCATGCAAGCATGATTTATTCGCTTCGCTCACCCCTTCGGGGCCGCACTGCGTGCGTTACTCCGCATCGCTCCGTTCCCACAAAACCGTTAACTACTGTGTTCGGTGGTGATCGCGCCGCGAGCGACGCTCCTACGGGGGCCTTGGGGAGTTAGCCCGCCTCCTCAAACGGCTTGCCGTTTTCATCCACAAACCGCACATCCCGAACCGTCAGCGGCTGCCCCTGCTGATTCTGGACGGTGACCGGGGCCAGTGGCTCGCCAGTCTGACGATCCACCAGCTTCATGCTGTCCTGTGCCCCATTCCAGCGTTCGCTCCACTGGCGCAAGGCGGTGACCACGGTGAACAGGTCACGGCCCTTGTCGGTGAGCCGGTATTCGTAGCGCTTGCCGTGTTCGCCCACATCCACGCGCACCATCACGCCGTTCTCGACCAGGCGGGAGAGGCGGTTGCAGAGGATGTTCTTGGCGATTCCCAGGCTGTTCTGGAAGTCCACATAGCGGCGGGTGCCCAGCATGGCCTGTTTCACGATCAGCAGGGACCACCAGTCGCCGACCTCGTTAAGGGCAGAGGCAACACAGCATCCCATTTCGTCAAAGCGTTTACGTGTCATGGCGCTAGTGTACGCCACAATGGTTGCAAAACGAAACCAAATAAGGTTTCATCGTGAAACCAAATTATGTGGCCGGGCGCTTCCCGGCGAACAGAAGCGCTGATTCAGTTGTTTTTTTAAGACGAAATTCGGGAGAGTACCTATGAGCGGTTCACTGGATAGCCTGTTGCGTCCTTTTGAGCACAAATCACTGAAGCTGCGGAACCGGGTGGCCATGGCCCCTATGACACGCACCTTCTCCCCGGGCTATGTGCCCAATGAGGAAGTGGTGGGTTACTACCGCCGCCGCGCCGAAGGTGAGGTGGGGTTGATCATTACCGAGGGTACCTTTGTGGGCCACAAGGCCGCCAATGGCTACGAGCGGGTGCCGGCGATTTATGGCGATGAGGCCATGGCGGGCTGGAAGAAGGTGGTGGATGCGGTCCATGAGGCCGGTGGCCAGATCATTCCGCAGCTGTGGCATGTGGGTGCGGTGCGCAAGGCCGGTATCGGCCCCGACAAGGATGTGCCCGGTTATTCCCCGTCCGGGCTGTTCAAGCCAGGCAAGGAAAATGGTCATGCCATGACCCAAGAGGATATCCAGGACGTGATCCGGGCTTTTGCGGATTCCGCCAAGGCCGCCAAAGCCGTGGGTTTTGATGGCGTGGAGATCCATGGGGCCCACGGTTACCTGCTGGACCAGTTTTTCTGGGAAGGTACCAACCAACGTGACGACGAGTACGGCGGTTCCATCGAGAACCGGGCGCGCATCGGCGTGGAGATCGTCAAGGCGGTCCGTGAAGCGGTGGGCGAGGATTTTGCCATCGTGCTGCGCTTCTCGCAGTGGAAGCAGCAGGATTACGAGGCCAAGCTGGCCCAGACCCCGGAAGAGCTGGAGCGCTTCCTGATGCCGTTCGTGGAGGCGGGTGTGGATATCTTCCATGCGTCTACCCGACGTTTCTGGCTGCCGGAGTTTGAGGGCTCTGACCTGAATCTGGCAGGCTGGACCAAGAACATTACCGGCAAGCCGGTGATTTCGGTTGGTAGCGTGGGCCTGGACGGCGACTTCCTCAACAGCCCGGAAGGTATGGGTGGCACCGCCAACCCGGCGGCGCTGGATGAGCTGACCCGACGCATGGACAACGACGAGTTTGACCTGATTGCGGTGGGCCGTGCCCTGCTGCAAGACCCCAACTGGCTGGTGAAGATGCGTGATGGTAAGGAAGACGAGATTGAGCCGTTTACCAAGAAGGCGTTGGGGAGTTTGAGCTGACAGCTACGAGCTATGAGCTATGAGTAAAAGCACGCGGGGCTGGTTTTCTGGCTCTGCGATGACAGAGGCCGCGTCCATAGGTTGGGTGCGGCCTTTTTCGTTGGTGTAGATGGTTTTGTGGGGGCGGCGGTTCCACCGCGAAAAACGCCGTGTCACGGCTATCGCGGTCGAACGACCGCTCCCACAACAGCGTCGAAGTCGAAGCTTTGCCGTAGGAGCGTCGCTCGCGGCGCGATCAATACAGTTTCGAGTGGCGAGTAGCGAGTTTCGAAAAGCAAAGGCCTGCTTCGCACGGAAAAGGTTTTCACAACTCGAAACTCGTGCCTCGCTTCCAGGGTTCGGTGATCGCGCCGCCACTGAGCGCAGCGAAGGAACGCCCGAAGGGTGAGCGTAGCGAATAACCGACACTCCTACGGATAGGCTTTCAGAAAGAAAGAGGCCGCGCCCAATGTCCGGGCGCGGCCTCTTTGGTTTTCGTTGAACGACGGCGTCAGTCCGCGTTTCAACTTTGAACTTTAAACTTTCAACTCTCTTCGCCCTGATCTTCCAGCGACTGGTTGATGGCCAGGGCCAGCAGGGTGCAGATGACGCCGGAGAGCAGGTAGACCGTCACCGACAGAAGGCCGAATTTGGCGGACAGGCCCAGGGCCACCAGGGGGGCGAAGGCAGCGCCGAACAGCCAGGCGAAGTCGGAGGTCAGGGCGGCGCCGGTGTAGCGGAAGCGCGGGGCGAAGTTCGCGGTCACCGTGCCGGAGGCTTGTCCGTAGGACACCCCGAGCAGGGCAAAGCCCAGCAGGATGAAGGTGTCCTGCATGGCGGGACTGCCGCCCATCAGCAGTGGGGTGAGCAGGCTGAACACGCCGATCACGGCAGCCAGGGCGCCCACGGTGGTGCGCTTGCCGATACGGGCGGCGATCCAGCCGGAGCCAATGGTGGCCAGAATACCCACGAAGCCGCCTAAAATCTGTACAGTGAGGACTTCGGCGGTAGTCTGACTGCCCTGAAAGGCAATCCAGGACAGCGGGAAGATGGTGACCAGATGGAACAGGGCATAGCTGGCCAGGGCGGCAAAGGAGCCGATAAAGATGTTGTAACCCTGGGTGCGTACCATTTCTGTGGTGCGGATGGGTTCCAGTTCGCTTTCTTCCATGGCTTCGGTGTATTCCTCGCCCAGCACCAGCCGCAGGCGGGCAAACAGGGCGACCACATTGATGGCGAAGGCCACGAAGAACGGATAGCGCCAGCCCCAGCCGACGAAATCCGGGGCGCTCAGGCTGTTATACAGGAACAGGAACAGGGCGCTGGCAATCACGAAGCCGATGGGCGCGCCCAGTTGCCCCAGCATGGCGTACCAGCTGCGTTTCTCTTTCGGCGCGTTCAGCGCCAGCAGCGAGGGCAGACCGTCCCAGGAGCCACCGAAGGCTATGCCCTGCATGATGCGGAACAGGGCGAGCAGGGCAATGGCATGGGCACCCAGCTTTTCATAGCCGGGCAGGAACGCCATGCCGCAGGTGGCGGTGCCGAGCAGGAACAGGGCCGCAGTGAGTTTGACGCCGCGACCCCAATGGCGCTGAATCCACATGAACAGGGCGGTGCCGAAGGGGCGCGCCACAAAGGCCAGCGAGAACAGGACGAAGGAATACAGCAGGCCCTGAAGCTGACCGGTAAACGGGAAGAAGACCTGAGGGAATATCAGGACAGAGGCGATCCCGTAGACAAAGAAGTCGAAATATTCGGAGGTGCGGCCGATGACCACGCCCACCGCGATTTCATTGGGAGCCACCGGAGCGTGGCTCTGGCCCTGCATCGGGGCCTGGAGGGTGTTTGACATGTTGTGCGCTCTGGCTGTGTTGTTATCGTCGTGCATTGACGTCCGTCAACTTAGGACTTTAAGCCTATGGGACAAAATGTCCAATACCGACTACTCACCCAGGTGGCTAGAGTGCCCCCATCCCATAAGCCAACCAGAAAATTCGCCAATGCAATTAGTGAAATATTTGCGTGGAGCGTCGTTGACGTTGCTAGCGACCCTTCTGCTTTCCGGTTGTGACACCGTTGTGATGTCGCCTTCCGGTGATGTGGCCCTGCAACAGCGTGACCTGCTCGTCTGGGCCACGGTGCTGATGTTGTTGGTCATTGTGCCTGTGATTGTGCTGACTCTGTGGTTTGCCTGGCGCTACCGCGAGTCCAATACCGAGGCGACCTACAAGCCGGAATGGACCCATTCCACGGTGCTGGAACTGGTGATCTGGTCTGTGCCGCTGATGATCATCATCGCGCTGGGGGCCATGACCTGGGTAAGCACCCACAAACTGGACCCCTACCGCCCGCTGGACCGCATTGATGCGCAGACTCCGGTGCCGGTCGGCCTGGAGCCGCTCACCGTGGAAGTGGTGGCGCTGGACTGGAAGTGGCTGTTTATCTACCCGGAGCAGGGGATCGCCACCGTCAATGAGCTGGCGGCGCCGGTGGATCACCCGATCCGCTTCAAGATCACCGCCTCCACCATGATGAATTCGTTCTTCATTCCGGCCTTGGCCGGTCAGATCTATGCCATGGCGGGCATGGAGACCAAGCTGCACGGGGTGATCAACGAGCCGGGCGTCTATAAGGGCTTTTCTGCCAACTACAGCGGCGCGGGCTATTCGCAGATGAAGTTCGATTTCCACGGGCTCAGCGAGGCAGATTTCGATGCCTGGGTGGCCAAGGCCAAGGCCAGTGGCAACGCGCTGGACCGGGAAACCTACCTGGAACTGGAAGCCCCGAGTATCGACGACCCGGTGACGCTCTACAGTCAGGTGGACCCGACCCTGTATCACGCGATTTTCAACCGCTGTGTGGCACCGGGCCAGACCTGCATGGAAGACATGATGTACCACAGTGGCATGGGCCAGCACGGCGGCCACCACGGTGAGGCAGACACCGGCCATGAGGGCCACGGGAAGCATGAAGGTCACGCTGGGCACGACCAGCATGGAGGCCAACATGACTAATACAGCATTCCTGATCGCTAACGCAGTAGGTGCCGCCCATGTTTGAGAACCTGGACCTGACCAAGCTGATCTTTGGTCGCCTTACCTGGGACGCGATTCCCTTTCATGATCCGATCATCCTCGGCACCTTCGCTGTGGTGGCGGTGGGCGGTATCGCGCTGCTTGCCGCGCTGACCCGCTACAAGCTGTGGGGCTACCTGTGGAACGAGTGGTTCACCACCATCGACCACAAGAAAATCGGCATCATGTACATCATTCTTGGCCTGGTGATGCTGCTGCGCGGCTTTGCCGATGCCATCATGATGCGTCTGCATCAGGCCATGGCCTTTGGGGATTCCACCGGCTACCTGCCGCCGCATCACTACGACCAGATCTTCACTGCCCATGGCGTGATCATGATCTTCTTCGTGGCCATGCCGCTGGTTACCGGGATCATGAACTACCTGATTCCGCTGCAAATTGGCACCCGCGATGTGGCCTTCCCGTTCCTGAACAACTTCAGCTTCTGGATGACCACCGGCGGTGCGGTACTGATGATGGTGTCGTTGTTTATCGGTGAGTTCGCCAAGACTGGCTGGCTGGCCTACCCGCCATTATCGGGGATATTGCAGAGTCCCGGAGTCGGGGTGGATTACTACATCTGGGCGTTGCAGATCGCCGGGGTGGGTACGCTGCTGTCCGGGGTGAACCTGCTGGTGACCATCGTCAAGATGCGGGCGCCGGGCATGAGCCTGATGAAGATGCCGGTGTTCACCTGGACCTCCCTGTGCACCAACGTGCTGATCGTAGCCGCCTTCCCGGTGTTGACGGCGGTACTGGCCATGCTGTCCATGGACCGTTACCTGGATACTGCCTTCTTTACCAACGATCTGGGCGGCAACGCCATGATGTACGTGAACCTGATCTGGATCTGGGGGCACCCGGAGGTGTACATCCTGATCCTGCCGGTGTTCGGTATTTTCTCCGAGATCGTGGCCACCTACAGCCGCAAGCCGCTGTTCGGTTACACCTCCATGGTGTACGCCACCGTGGTGATCACCGTGCTGTCCTACCTGGTGTGGCTGCACCACTTCTTCACCATGGGCTCGGGGGCCAGCGTGAACTCGTTCTTCGGGATCACCACCATGATTATCTCGATCCCCACGGGCGCGAAGATCTTCAACTGGCTGTTCACCATGTTCCGTGGCCGCATCAAGTTCGATGTGCCCATGCTGTGGACCGTGGGCTTCATGGTCACCTTTGTGATTGGGGGTATGACCGGGGTGTTGCTGGCGGTGCCGCCGGTGGACTTCGTGCTGCATAACAGCCTGTTCCTGATCGCGCACTTCCATAACGTGATCATCGGTGGTGTGCTGTTTGGTCTGTTCGCCGGTATTACCTACTGGTTCCCGAAGGCCACCGGTTACAAGCTGGACGAGTTCTGGGGCAAGATGTCCTTCTGGTTCTGGCTGATCGGTTTCTACTTCGCCTTCATGCCGTTGTACGTGCTTGGCCTGATGGGCGTGACCCGTCGTGTCAGCCACTTCGAGGACCAGTCTTTGCAGATCTGGTTCCAGATCGCTGCCCTGGGGGCGTTCCTGATCGCCATTGGTATCGCCGCCTTTATCATCCAGTTGGTAGTGAGCTTCCTGCGTCGCGAGAGCCTGCAGGATGAAACCGGTGATCCGTGGGATGGCCGTACCCTGGAGTGGTCTACCTCGTCGCCGCCGCCGCCGTACAACTTTGCGTTCACCCCGCAGGTGCACGATCTGGATGCCTGGTGGCAGATGAAGCAGCACGGCTTCCAGCGCCCTGAATCCGGCTTTATCCCGATTCACATGCCCAAGGGCACCTGGGCGGGTATCGTGCTCTCCGGTATCAGTGTGGTGGTTGGTTTTGCCCTGATCTGGCACATGTGGCTGCTGGCAGGGGTGTCCTTCGTGGCCCTGATCGGTACCGCGATCTACCACACCTTCGATTACGACCGTGACTACTACATTCCGGCGGAAGAAGTAGAGCGGATTGAAGCAGAACGTACACGGAAACTAGCCAATGTCTGATACCACTATGACGGCTGCTGCAACCGACAGCAGCCAGAACGGCCAGCTGGAGTTTCTGGTGAAGGGGGATCATCACCCCCAGAACGGCACCCTGCTGGGTTTCTGGATCTACCTGATGAGCGACTGTCTGATCTTCGCTTGTCTGTTCGCCACCTACGGTGTGCTCGGCCGCAGTTATGCGGGTGGGCCTACCGGAATGGAACTGTTCGATCTGAGCCTGATCGCCATCAACACCTCGTTGCTGTTGATCTCGTCCATCACCTATGGCTTTGCCATGCTGCAGATGCAGGCCAACAAGGTGAAAGGCACCATGTTCTGGCTGGCCGTGACCGGCCTGTTGGGCGCCGGCTTCCTGGGGCTGGAACTGTATGAGTTCCATCACCTGATTCACGTGGGCGCCGGCCCGCAGACCAGTGGCTTCTGGACCGCGTTCTTCGCGCTGGTCGGCACTCACGGCCTGCACGTATTCTTCGGCATTGTGTGGCTGGTGACCTTGTTGTTCCAGCTGAAGAAGCGCGGCTTGATTCCGGAAAACAAGCGCCGGGTATTCTGCCTGTCCATGTTCTGGCACTTCCTGGATGTGGTCTGGATCGGCGTCTTCACTTACGTTTATCTGATGGGAGTGCTGCCATGAGCGAGCATACACACGATCATGATCATCACGATGCAGACATTCCCCACGTTTCCCTGAAGGAATACCTGACGGGCTTCGTGCTGGCGGTGATTCTCACCGTGATCCCGTTCTGGTTGGTGATGGGCGGCGTGTTCGAGAGCTCTGCCACCACCGTCATGGTGATTCTGGGCTTTGCCCTGGTGCAGATTGTTGTGCACATGGTGTTCTTCCTGCACATGAACTTCCATTCGGAAGGCGGCTGGAACATGCTGGCCCTGATTTTCACGCTCATCCTGGTCTTCATTACCCTCGCCGGTTCCCTGTGGGTGATGCATAACCTGAACGTGAACATGATGCCGGGGATGATGGACTAAACCCGCAGCACGCAACACGCTTGCACGCATACACGCGTAGGGCGGAAATCGGCGTAGCCGATCTCCGCCACCTTCCTCCATCCCACGTTTGAAGGGCATGACCATGGCTCGTCGACGTCTTCTTGTTTTCCTGTTTCTGTTACTGACAGCGTTGGCCTTTGTCGGCTTTATGGCGTTGGGTGTCTGGCAGGTAAAACGGCTGGCCTGGAAGGAAGACCTGATCGCCCGCGTCGATGCCCGGGTGCATGCCGAGGCCGTTGAGGCGCCTGCCCGGAAGGCCTGGGCAGAGGTATCCGAAGAGCAGCATGAATACCTGCATGTGCAGTTGAGCGGGCAGTACCGCGCCCAGGCGGTTGCACTGGTGGCCGCTGCCACGCAGGAAGGGCAGGGCTATTGGGTGATGGCGCCACTGCAGCGCAATGACGGCAGCTGGGTGTATGTGAACCAGGGGTTTGTGCCCCAGGCAGAGCGCGAGGCCGCCAGCAAGGGCGCCTATACCCCGGCGGGGCCGGTCACGGTGAAGGGGCTGTTGCGCCTGAGTCATCCGGGTGGTGGCGTGCTACGCGACAATGTACCGGCGGAAAACCGCTGGTATTCCCGTGATGTGGACGCCATGGCGGCGCAACAGGGGCTGTCCCCGGTGGCGCCGTATTTTGTGGATGCCGAGGCCGCTGGCGCGGGCCTGCCCGTGGGCGGGCTCACAGTGATTCAGTTCCGCAATAATCATCGGGTCTATGCCCTGACCTGGTTTGCGCTGGCGCTGGGGATGGTGCTGGCGGCCTGGTTGGTGCTGCGGGATTCACGCCGAAAGCGCTAAACTGGGGTCATGGAAACCATGTCATCTGCTCATTCAACCTCGTCGGCGTCTGCGCCGGGTCCGCTGTTTTCGGCCATTCGCCGCAACAGCGATGACATCACCGGACGCAAGAACCTGCAATTGCTGATCCAGCTCCGCTGGATCGCCATGTTTGGCCAGTTTGCCACCATTCTGGTGGTGAACTATGGCTTCGGGATTGCGCTGCCAGTGGCACACATGCTGGTGGTGTTGTTCGGGTTGCTGCTGCTCAATGCCGTGAGCATGCTGCGCATGAAGCTGCCTCGCGCCATTGGTAATACCGAGCTGTTTCTCTCGCTGCTGATTGATGTTGCGACCCTGACGCTGCTGCTGGCGCTCAGTGGCGGCGCGACCAACCCCTTTGTGTTCCTGTATTTGCTGCAAGTGATCCTGGGGGCCGTGTTGCTGGAGGTGTGGTCCACCTGGGTGATCCTGGTCACCACCACGTTGTGCTTTGGCTGGCTCGCCTGGTACGGACATCCGTTGCCCATGCCGCTGGACCACTCCGAAGGGCTGTTCAGCCTGTACATTGAAGGCATGATGATCTGCTTCGTGCTCAACGGCGTGCTGCTGGTGATCTTCATCAACCGTATTACCCGTAACCGCCGCCAGCGTGACGAACACCTGGCCGAGCTGCGCCAGCGAGCCGCAGAAGAAGAGCATATTGTGCGTATGGGCTTGCTGGCCTCCGGTGCGGCCCATGAACTGGGCACGCCATTGGCGACCCTGTCGGTGATTTTGGGGGACTGGAAGCATATGGAGCCCTTCAAATCCGATGGTGATATGGCCCAGGAAATTGCTGAAATGCAGACCCAGGTACTGCGCTGCAAGTCGATCGTCAGCGGCATCCTGTTGTCCGCGGGTGAGGCCCGGGGAGAGTCGTCGGAAGAAACCACCGTTCGGGAATTTCTGGATGAGCTGGTGGAGGAATGGCGCGATACCCGCCCGGTGAAAGATTTTATTTACCTCAATGATTTCGGCACGGATCTGAGTATCGTCTCTGATTCGGCACTGAAACAGAGTATTCACAACGTGCTGGACAATGCTCTGGAAGCGTCGCCGAACTGGGTCCGGCTGGATGTTCATCGCGAAGAGGAAACCTTGCTGGTATCGGTGACCGATCGTGGGCCGGGTTTTCCAGCGGAGATGCTGGATAACCTGGGCCGCCCCTATCAGTCCAGCAAGGGGCGGCCGGGCAGTGGGCTGGGGTTGTTCCTGGTGATGAATGTCTTGCGCACCCTCGGGGGCAACCTGCGGGCACGCAATCTGGTCCAGGGTGGGGCGCTGGTGACCTTGTCACTGCCGCTATCGGTCGTGACACTGGAAGAGGAGTGAGGCGTGTCTGACGCTGTGGAAGAACGTTTGCTGTTGATTGTCGAAGACGACGAGGCGTTTGCCCGAACCCTGAGCCGGTCGTTTGAGCGGCGTGGTTACCGGGTGCTCCATGCGGACAGCCTGGAAAGCGCACAGGATCTGCTGGCGGATCACGACCCCGGCTATGCCGTGGTGGACCTGAAATTGAAGGGCGACTCTTCCGGGCTCGCCTGCGTGCAGGCCCTGCATCAGCACGATGACCAGATGTTGATCGTGGTGCTCACCGGTTATGCCAGCATTGCCACGGCGGTGGAAGCCGTGAAGTTGGGGGCCTGTCACTACCTTGCCAAGCCATCCAATACCGACGATATCGAAGATGCCTTCAATCGGGCCGAAGGCAATACCGAAGTGTCCCTGACCGCACGTGCGACTGACCTGAAAACCCTGGAATGGGAACGCATCCACGAAACCCTGGCGGAAACCGGGTTTAATATTTCAGAAACGGCTCGCCGCCTGGGGATGCACCGCCGCACGTTGGCTCGCAAGCTGGAAAAGCAGCGGGTCAAATAGGGCAATGAATAGTTAACAGTTAACAGTTAACAGTGAATAGCGAAATTCAAAGTCAAAATCTTTTGCGTCACGTAAGTCCCCCGTAGGCGCGTCGCTGGCGGCGCGATCCCATAAGGTTGTTATCGCGCCGCCAGCGACGCTCCTACAAAAAGAGGGGGGTGTCGAAAAGCGATCACGCCATTCGATTGGCTATGGAAAGCCCATTGTCTCAAGGAGAGATACCATGACTGATGTTCGCGTTAACCCCTATCTGAATTTTCCTGGTAATTGTCGTGAGGCGTTTGCGCTGTATGCGCAGGTGCTGGAGGCCGAGATCAGTTTTCTGATCACGATGGGGGAATCGCCCATGGCCGATCAGGTGCCGCCGGAAAGCCACGACCATATCTGTCACATCTGCCTGCAAGGCGAGGGTGTTGTTCTGATGGGATCGGATTGCCCGCCGGACCAGTATGAAAAGCCCCAGGGCACCATTATCAATGTGGCCGCAGACAGTGCCGAAAAAGCAGAGCGGGTATTTGCGCAATTGAGTGCGGGTGGGCAGGTAACCATGGCGCTGGAAGAGACCTTTTGGGCGGAACGTTTTGGCATGTGCATCGACCGCTTCGGGGTGCCATGGATGGTCAACTGCGACAAACCCATGCCCTGACAGGTGTCTGTGCCGGCATGAGTTCGTATACTGCTGACCATGAGCCAGACACCTGCTTCCGATAACGGCATTTTTTTATGGATGACCTACCAGGCCATGACCCGCGCCGGGCTGGACTGCGCGGCCATTTTTGCCAGTATCGGCATGCCGGATGAGCCGCCGGACCAGTCCGAGCGACGGATCAATTCTCCTCAACAGCGTTTCTGGGCCGCGGCGCAGCGGGTGAGTGGCGACCCGGATATCGGGCTGCATATTGGTGAGCTGATGCCACCGTTTCGTGGCCAGGTGCTGGAGTACCTGTTTCTGTCCAGTCCCACCTTTGGTGACGGATTGCAGCGGGCATTGCGCTATAACCGGTTGATGACAGATGCCCTGCAATTGCAACTGCGGGTGGAGTCCGGGGTAGCCATTCTTGCCGGGCTGGAACACCCCGAACGTCATTATCTCGAGTGCGCCACCACCCTGGTGCTGCGTTTTTTGCAGCAGGTCAGCGATGGGGAGTTTCGTCCTGATCGGGTGATGTTCTCCCATACCCGGGGGGCCAGCGCCGAGGCGTATCAGCGTGTCTACGGTTGCCCGGTGGTGTTGGGGGCGGAAGAAGGGGCAATACATTTCGATGCTGCCCTGCTGGCGCGGTCGTCCCTGGCGGCGGAGCCGGAGCTGTTACGCGTGCATGAAACCCTGGCCGCCCGAAAGCTGGAGGATCTTGCGCGCCAGGATTTTCTGCATACGGTGGAGCAGGCGCTGGGTGGCTTGCTGGAGCAGGGGGATGCGTCACTGGATGCGCTGGCGGAACGGCTGGGGCGGACACCGCGCAGCCTGCGCAGTGAGTTATCGGCGTTGGGAACCAGCTTCAAGGAGGTGCTGGCCGGTTACCGCGAGCGTTTGGCCCGGCGCCTGTTGGCTCGCACCCAGGAGCCGATTGACCAGATTATCTACCTGACCGGTTTTTCCGAACCGGCGGCCTTTACCCGGGCGTTCAAGCGCTGGACCGGCGAAACCCCCACCGCGATTTTTGATCCTGCTGACAGGCCGTTCTCCGCTGGCGATCAAAAGAGACACGGCCTGTGTACGGCATGATGGAGCCTCTGTCATTGTTATGAGGGTTTCCCATGCTTGGTTTTCCTGTCGCGTTGCTCACGGCCAATGCCTTTGAATGGTATGCCCACAAGGTGTGGCTGCACGAGTATCCCCGCAAGCATCGCAACAGCCCTTTCTTCAGTCATATTCGCCATCACAAACGTGTGCGGCTGAACGGGTTCGAGGACGAGCATTACACGATGCCCATGTTCCAGGATCAGGAAATCTTCAACGAAAAAGTGGCCTTGATCGGGCTGTGTGCGGTGTTTACCCCGACGGTGGCAGTGGCGCCGTTTTTTACCGCGGGGATCTATTATTCCGCCTGGCAGTACTGGCACAAACACAGCAAGGCGCACCTGCAGCCTGAGTGGGCCCGCACCCAACTGCCGTGGCACTACGACCATCACATGAACACCCACCAGGATGCCAACTGGTGCGTTACCCGGCCCTGGTTTGATTACCTCATGGGCACCCGGGTGATTGGTGACGACAGTGTGGCGGAAACCAATCCGTTGGGTATGGCATTGCCCGACTGGCTGGAGCGGCCGGTGAATCGGGTGGCGCGTCGTTTGCTGCCGAAGGCGTTCCAGCGACTGGACTCCAATCGCCATAGTGAACACGGGCGTCGTCAGCGTGGCGAGGTGGAGGAGATCGCAGCCTAGACGAGGGGGCGCAACATCAGTGCAGCTGTTCTGGCGGCGGTGTGTAGCGGTGGGGCGGTAATTCGACTCGCTGCACGACGCCGCCCATGACGATGGTGTGGCCAGAATAGCGCTCGCCGCCTGTGACGGTGAACTCAAACCGGTAAATGCGGGTGATACGCAGTTTGTCATTGCCATCGCGTTGTAGCGTGAGCTTTTCCATCCCTACCGTGTCATCCAGGAATTCCACCTGTTCCCGCTCGCAGTATTTTCGGGTGTAGACCAGGGCGCGTTCACGAATACCGTGGGCGCGCCAGAACAGCGCCGCAATGATCACCACGGTGGTCACCAGCAGGATGTCCGCCATATCCAGATTCATCGGCGCGCTCCCGGCAGGCCGCCGAACAGGCTATGCCACTGGGCTTCACTCAGGTTGTCCAGCGTGTCCATGTTGCGTTCGGGAATGGCCTCTGGGTCCGGGTAGCTGGCCAGCCCGGCCTCCAGGCTCTCTTCGCGTAGCAGGTGCAGTATCGGGTAGGGGGCCCGGTTGGTGTAGTTGCCCGGATCAGCGGCCTCGGTGTCGGCAAACTGGTAGGCCGGATGAAAGGTCGCGATCTGGAAGGTGCCCACCCAGTCTTCCTGTTCCAGCAGCGCATCGGCCAGGTCCAGCATGTCGTTGTAGTCGTAGAAGTCGTCCAGCTGGTCGGGAATGATCAGCAGGGTGGTGTCGACGGTAGATGCTGGCGTCGTGGCGAGAATTTGTAGCTCGTCAAAGAGATCCTGCATCAGTGTTTCCACATTGCGGCTGTCGCTGACCGCGAAGCGCACTTGCCCTTTCTGGAAAGGCTTGCGGGCGAAGGGGCACAGGTTGAGGCCGATCACGACCTGTTCCAGCCACTGGCGGGTCTGGTTGATGTAGCGGGTTTTTTCTACGTCGTTCATGCAGTGAAGCACTCTAAAGATGTCGTAGGGTGGACATTCCCGAAGGGACTTTCCGCCTCTGGGTGTTCATGGCGGAGATTGGCTGACGCCAATTTCCGCCCTACGGTCAGGTTGTATGCCCGCTCGTTGTGGGAGCGATGGTTCCATCGCGACATTGACGCATCGGCTATCGCGGTGGAATCACCGCGCCTGGAGGCAACCTCAATCCGGTATTTCAATGGTGTCGCCCACTCTCACTACCCCGGTGGAGAGGATTTCACAGCGCAGTCCGCCTCGTCCCATCAACGCCTTGATGATCTGGGTGGGGGTGAGCTCGCCGGCCAGCAGGTTGCCCACCACGGAGCAGGGCTCGCACAGTTCGATGCCGCGCACCCGTACCGGGCCGACCATGAACTCGCGTCCCTCCAGGGCGTTCAGGTCCACGCCCGTGGTGACAATGTTGCGGCGCAGCTGGTGGGGGTGTACCTCCTGACCGAACTTCTGATTAAAGGCGTCCACGGCCTCGTGTCCGATCAGGGTGAGCTGTTCCTCAGGCTTGGTGTTCCGCTTGCAGTGGCGGTCGCCGACGATGCCACAGCCGGCACGCAGTTGTACCGCCTCGTGGCCTGTCATGGGCCCGCGGGATTCATCGGCAGTGTAAAGGGCGACAATGTTCATGGTTGGGAACGCTGGACGCCGTATGCCTGGCGCCAAACGCAAAAAGCATCCGGTTGAGGTTATGCGGTCTAGTCTACATGAGCGCAGCTTGTGTGGGAGCCTGCCTGCTGGCGAAATATCGCTTGCAGGCAAGCTTCCACAGCTGCAAGGCCGGCTCTCTGCCGGTGGGCGAATGTCTGGCGTCTGACGTTAACATTGACTACAATTTCGGCCATCGACCCCGTTTGAGAAAGGACGTCCCCCTTGGAGCGTGCCCTGATCAACAGCTTTGCTTTCCTGTCCGCACCCGCCAGCTGGCGATGGTGACGCTCCCCCTGTGTCTGCCGTAATGCGCTGACACGCCCTTTTTGCTTCATTTTTCTCTACAATCGGCTTTCTCGACATCGGCCTGCCTGAAAAGGGTCGGATAAGGAAAAACCATGTCACCACAAGAACTGGATCGTTACGCCCAACAGGGCTTTACCCGCGTGCCCGTTGTACGCGAGGTGCTGGCGGACCTGGATACCCCGTTGACCGCCTACCGCAAACTGGCTCAGGGGCCCTACAGCTACCTGTTTGAATCTGTCCAGGGTGGCGAGCGCTGGGGGCAGTATTCCATCCTCGGGCTGCCTGCCACCGAGGTCATCCGCATTACCGGCAAGACCGTGTCGGTGAGCAATGACGACGGCACCCGCGAACAGCAAGTGGAAGATCCGATTGCCTGGATCGAACAGTATCGTCAGCACTATCAGGCTCCGGAAATTCCCGGTTTGCCCCGCTTTAATGGCGGGCTGGTGGGGTATTTTGGTTACGACAGCGTCCGCTACTTTGAACCGAAGTTGGGCCCGGCGCCGGGCAAGGATGTGCTGGGTGTGCCCGATATCCTGCTGATGCGCTCTGAAGAAGTGGTGGTGTTCGACAACCTGCGCGGGGCCCTGTACCTGATTGTCCATGTGGATCCGACGGCAGCAGGTGCCGCTGAACAGGCAGAGGCCCGCCTTGAGGCACTGGAGCAGCAGCTGCGGGCGCCACTGCCGGAGCCGGAGCATGTGGTGTACGGCGACCCGGTGGACGAGAGCGATTTCCAGAGCGAATTCCCCGAAGCCGAGTTCAAGGCCGGGGTCGAGAAAGTTCGCGACTATATTCTGGCCGGGGACGTGATGCAGGTGGTGCCGGCCCAACGGATGAGCTGTCCGTTCAAGGCCCCCGCGCTGGACCTGTACCGGGCCCTGCGTTATCTGAACCCGTCGCCGTACATGTTCTATCTGGACCTGGACGATTTTCATATCGCCGGTTCGTCACCGGAGATCCTGGCGCGGGCCGAGCAGGGCGCAGTGACGGTGCGCCCCATTGCCGGGACGCGCAAGCGCGGTGCCACGGTGGAAGAAGACAAGGCGCTGGAAGCGGACCTGCTGGCGGATCCCAAGGAAATCGCCGAGCACCTGATGCTGATTGATCTGGGCCGCAACGATGTGGGCCGTGTGGCCAAACCCGGCAAGGTGAGCCTGACAGACAAGATGGTGGTGGAACGCTATTCCCATGTGATGCATATCGTCTCCAATGTGGAAGGGGAATTGAAAGACGGCCAGGGGCCGCTGGACGTGCTCAGTGCCACGTTCCCGGCGGGTACCCTGAGTGGTGCCCCCAAGATCCGCGCCATGGAAATCATCGACGAGCTGGAACCCACCAAGCGGGGGGTCTACGGCGGGGCGGTCGGTTACATCGGGTTTAATGGTGATATGGACACGGCTATCGCCATCCGCACGGCGGTGGTGAAGGACGAGCGTCTCTACGTGCAGGCCGGTGCCGGCATCGTAGCGGACTCGGTGCCCCAGTCCGAATGGGACGAGACCATGAACAAGGCCCGGGCGGTATTCCGGGCGGTGAATCTGGCATTGGGTGGTCTCAACCTGGCAGACGGAGGGCAGCGGTAATGCGTGTCTTGATGATCGATAATTACGACAGTTTTACCTACAACCTGGTGCAGTACCTGCAGGAGCTGGGGGCCGAGGTGCTGGTACACCGCAATGACCAGATCACCATCGAGGACATCGAAGCGCTCAATCCGGACCGCCTGATGGTGTCTCCCGGGCCTTGTACGCCCAACGAAGCCGGCGTCTCCATCGCCGCCATCAAGCACTTTGCCGGCAAGCTGCCAATTCTGGGGGTGTGTCTGGGGCACCAGAGTATTGGCCAGGCCTTTGGTGGCAAGGTGGTGCGGGCCCGCCAAGTGATGCACGGCAAGACCTCGCCGATCCACCACAGCGGTGTGGGCATCTTCCGGGATCTGCCGTCACCCTATATCGCCACCCGGTACCATTCCCTGGTGGTGGAAAAAGACAGCCTGCCGGATTGTCTGGAGATTACCGCCTGGACCCAGAACGCTGACGGCAGCATGGACGAGATCATGGGTATGCGGCACAAGACCCTGCCCATTGAGGGGGTGCAGTATCACCCCGAGTCCATTCTGAGTGAGCACGGCCATGCCCTGCTCGAGAACTTTCTGAAAAACGCACAACAAGGGGACGCCGCATGAATATCCAGCAGGCGCTGGCCAAGGTGGTCGAGCAGATCGATCTCAGCGTGGACGAGATGCAAGAGGTCATGCGCCAGATCATGACCGGCGGCGCCACCGATGCACAGATTGGTGCTTTCATGGTGGCGCTGCGCATGAAGAGTGAATCGCTGGATGAAATCACCGGCGGTGTGCAGGTCATGCGCGAGCTGGTCACTGCGGTTCCGGTGCAAAACCGCCAGTATCTGGTGGATATCGTGGGCACCGGGGGGGACGGTGCCAACCTCTTTAATGTGTCGTCTGCCAGCGCCTTTGTGGCGGCCGCTGCCGGGGCCCGGGTGGCCAAGCATGGTGGCCGGTCGGTGAGCTCCAAAAGCGGTTCTGCCGATCTGCTGGAAACCGCCGGCATTGCGCTGGACCTGAGCCCGGAACAGATCGGCAGCTGCGTGGATAACGTGGGGGTGGGCTTCATGTTTGCCCCGAATCATCACAAGGCCATGAAATACGCGGTGGGGCCGCGCAAGGAACTGGGTATGCGCACCCTGTTCAACATCCTCGGGCCCATGACTAACCCTGCCGGGGTTCAGCGCCTGGTGCTGGGGGTGTTCAGTGAGAAGTTGTGTCGGCCGATGGCGGAAGTCATGGGACGTCTGGGGGCAGAGCATGTGATGGTGGTGCACAGCAAGGATGGCCTGGACGAGATCAGCCTGGCGACCCGCACCCATGTGGCCGAGTTCAAGAACGGTGAAGTCAGCGAATACACGATCACCCCGGAAGAGCTGGGGCTGGAGTCGGATTCGCTGGTAGGGCTCGATGTAACCGATTCCGCGGCGTCGTTGGCGCTGATTCGCGATGCGTTCGGCAAGCGCAGTAACGAGGCGGCCCGCAAGGCAGCCGACATGATCGCCCTCAATGCCGGGGCGGCTATTTATGTCAGCGGTGTTACCCGCTCTCACAAAGAGGGGGTACGCATGGCGGAAGACCTGATACACAATGGAGAGGCAGCGGAGCGCATGCGCGAGCTGGCCCAGTTCAGCACAGCCCTCACTGCAGCGGACTGACAAGGAGAACGGTTATGAGCACAGGCACCATTCTCGACAAGATTATTGCCCGCAAGCAGGAAGAAATCGCGGTGGGCAAGAACAACTACTCGCTTGGCGACCTGCAATCCATGGCGGAGAACCAGGGCAAGGCCCGTGGTTTTGCCAAGGCCCTGTTCCAGCGTATTCGCGACAAGCAGCCTGCGGTGATTGCCGAAATCAAGAAAGCGTCCCCCAGCAAAGGGGTGATCCGGGATGATTTCGACCCGGTGGCGATTGCCCGCAGTTACGAAGCCAATGGGGCAGCGTGCCTGTCGGTGCTCACCGACCAGGATTTTTTTCAGGGCCATGAAGACTATCTGCGTGCCGCCCGCAATGCGGTAAGCCTGCCGGTGATTCGCAAGGATTTCATGATCGACCCATGGCAGATTTTCGAATCCCGCGCCATGGGGGCCGATGCGGTATTGCTGATCGTGGCAGCGCTGTCCGATGACCAGCTGAACGAGCTTTATCACGCTGCCCAGCGCGCCGGCTGCGATGTGTTGGTGGAAGTGCATACCCAGCAAGAGCTGGAGCGGGCCGTGGCGCTGAATGCCGAGCTGATCGGCATCAATAACCGCAACCTGCACACCTTCGAGACCAGCCTCAGCACCACTCTGGCCCTGGCCGAGCAAGCCCCGGCGGACCGGTTGATCATCACCGAAAGTGGTATTCACACCGCCGATGATGTGAAGCTGATGCGCAGCAACAGCATCCACTCTTTCCTGGTAGGCGAAGCCTTTATGCGCGAAGAGGATCCGGGGAAGGCGTTGAAGGCGCTGTTTTTCAGTTAACAGTTAATAGTGAACAGTTAACAGCGTCGCGGGGTGCGAGGGTGTTAGCGGAAAGGTTCGAGGCCGCGCCCGGATTCCGGGTGCGGCCTTGTTGTTTTGGCAACCCTTCCGTCGAAGCCGCTGCAGGAGCGCCGCTTGAGGCGGCTTCAATACATGTTGTCCGAAACAAAAAGGCCGCACCCGGAATCCGGGCGCGGCCTCTATGCTTTCAGATCAGGGTGGTGCCAATCCGCGACGCTGTTAACTGTTCACTGTTAATTGTTAACTGCCTTTCAGCGCGTCCCGTAAACCACCATCGTCTTACCCTTAACCGACACCAGCCCCTGCTCTTCCAGGTTCTTGAGAACCCGGCCGACCATTTCGCGGGAACAGCCGACGATGCGACCGATTTCCTGGCGGGTGACTTTGATCTGCATGCCATCCGGGTGGGTCATGGCGTCAGGTTGCTTGCACAGGTCCAGCAGTGTGCCAGCCACGCGACCGGTGACGTCCAGGAACGCCAGATCGCCCACTTTGCGGGTGGTGGCACGGAGGCGACCGGCAATCTGGGCGGAGACGGCGAACAGGATGTCAGCGTCTTCGCGGGCCAATTGCTTGAACTTGGAGTAGCTGACTTCCGCTACTTCACACTCGGTCTTGGCCTTTACCCACGCAGAGCGGGAAGGATCGTTTTCAAACAAGCCCATTTCACCGAAGAAGTCTCCCTCATTCAGGTAGGCCATAATCATCTCGCGACCGTCATCATCTTCGATCATCACGGTCACGGAGCCCTTCAGGATGTAATAAAGGGCATCCGATTCATCCCCCGCATAAATGATGGTGCTTTTCGCTGGGTACTTGCGTCGATGGCAGTTGGCCAGGAAATGGTCCAGATTTGGAATAATTTTATTGCCGTCAGTCATGGGCGCTCAGTCTTAAGCCAGAAAAATGTCTTAGCTAATAAGACTATGGATATTGCCTGTTTTTATCAGGCCTGCCAAGGGAACTGGCTCTCACTACCGATTATCCCGGCTTGGGCGGTCCCCTGAGGCCGACAGACTGGATCTGTAGAGGGACGGTGCCGCAGATTGTCGGCAGGGGCCCGAAAAGGGGTGGCGAAGGCCCCGGGCTATGGTACTCTGCGCCCCCTTTCCGGGTGGCGAAAAGAGGCTGTCATCCGAAGGCAAAATGCACCAGGAGAACGCCATGAAAGCAGTGGTCCAATGGCAGGGCGAGGCCTGCTACGAAGGTCAGACCGAAAGCGGCCATCAGGTACTGATGGACGGCCCGCCAGATCATGGTGGCCAGAATCGTGGCCCACGCCCCATGGAGACGTTGCTGTTGGGTGTCGGGGGGTGTTCTTCCTTTGATGTGGTGCATATTCTCAAGAAGTCTCGTCAGGATGTGACCGACTGCCGTTGCGAACTGACCGCCGAGCGCGTCGATGATGTTCCTGCGGTGTTCAGCAAGATTCATCTGCATTTCATCGTTAGCGGTAATAACCTGAAAGAAGCCCATGTAAAACGGGCGGTGGAGTTGTCTGCCGAGAAGTATTGCTCGGCCAGCATCATGCTGACCCGGGGTGGTGTCGAGATCACCCATAGTTATAGCATTGAGGCCTGATTCCGGTCAGGCTGGGAATTCCGGCGCCATGCCGGGGTGAGAGGTGGGGCGCTGAGTCGCCTCGCAGACAGGTAGCCGCATCAATGCGGTGGTGTGTTTTGTTCTAGTGTGGCGGTAAGCGCCCATGGGGTACGGCTGTGGTGAAAGATCCCAATCCCAAGATTACGGTTCACGGTTTCAACAACCTGACCAAATCCTTGAGCTTCAATATCTTCGATATTGCGTATGCAAAGACTGAGCAGCATCGTCAGGAGTACATCGAATATATTGATGAGCTGTATAACGCCGAGCGTCTCACCGAGATTCTCACCAATGTGACCAAGATTATTGGCGCCAATATTCTTAACGTGGCCCGTCAGGATTACGATCCGCAGGGGGCCAGCGTGACCATGCTGATTGCCGAGCATGAAACCCCGCCAGATGGCACTGACTGGGACGAGGAAGCCCCGGGTCCGTTGCCGGACACGGTGGTGGCGCACCTGGACAAGAGCCACGTGACGGTCCACACCTACCCGGAATCCCATCCGGATAACGGTATTTCCACGTTCCGTGTGGATGTGGATGTATCGACCTGTGGGGTGATTTCACCACTGCGGGCCCTGAACTACCTGATCCACAGTTTCGATTCCGATATCGTGACCGTGGACTACCGCGTGCGCGGTATGACCCGCGATCTGGATGGCACCAAGCACTACATTGATCATGACATCAATTCCATCCAGAACTTTCTCACGGAAGATACCCAGAACGCCTATCAGATGATCGACGTGAATGTGTATCAGGAGAACATCTTCCATACCAAGATGCTGCTGAAAGACTTCGATATCGACAACTATCTGTTTGGTGCTGGTAGCGACGAGTTTGACCAGGAAGAACTCGATTCGATTGAAGAACGCCTCAAGACCGAGATGCTGGAGATTTTTTACAGCCGGAATCTTGGTTGAGGAGCAGTGAATAGTTAACAGTTAACAGTGAATAGCTGCGCGATCAGCGCAGCTGCCAGCTGGAACGCAAGAGGCCGCGCCCATGGTTTGGGCGCGGCCTCTTGCGTTTCAAAGCGTGAAAAAGCAATTTCGCGACAGCTGTTAACTGTTCACTATTCACTGTTAACTCATCAGATCCGATAAGTCGCAAACGTCATCACCTTGCTCATCAATGTCATGGCGTGGCGGATGGGCGGCGGCAGGTCGGCGCCGCCGGCGTCTTTGGCGGTGACGGCATGCTTGAGCTCGTCGGTGCGCATTTGCTCAAGGATGGCTCGGGTGCGCAGGTCGCTTTCCGGCACCTGATAAAGGTGGGATTCCAGGTGCTTCACCACCTGGTTTTCGGTTTCCGAGACAAACCCCAGACTCCAGCGATCACCGATCAGGCCGGCGGTGGCACCCATGGCATAGCTCATGGCATAGAACAGCGGGTTCAGTTTGCTCGGTGCACCGCCCAGTTCGCGAATGCGCTCTTCACACCAGGCCAGATGGTCTTCTTCTTCTTTGGCGGCTTCTTCCATGGCGTGACGGATATGCGGCAGGCTGGCTGTGCTGGCCTGGCCCTGGTACAGCGCCTGGGCACACACTTCACCGGTATGGTTGATGCGCATCAAACCCATCACGTGGCGACGCTGATCGCTCGGCAGGCTGCCGGGCTGGGCGGTGCCGCCCGGGCTATCCGGTGCGGCAGTCGGAGCACGTTCAGCTTGTATGGTGCCTGGCGTCAGCGTGCGCAGGGCGTTGTCTGCTCTGGCCAGCAATCGGTCCAGAGGAGAAAGGCGGCGTTCTGTCATGGGCTGTCCACAGCAGTGTTTTGAAAGATGATCATGTTAGCATACCGGCATCCTCGCCCTGTGAAGAATGATAACAATGAGTGATCTGAACGACCTGCGCATGCTGCTGGATTCCCGCTACCCGATTGTGGTGATCGAAACCTGGGAGGAATTACGGGCGTTGGATTTGATCCGGCGTCTGGGAATGAAAGAAGGGCGCCCGGTGTTTGCCTGGAATGCGGTGGATGGCCTGCGCAGGCTGGAGTTTGATGATGTGCCCAGCCAGAAGCACACCATTGAGCCGGATGCCATGCTTGGCCAGATTCGTGGTACCAGCCAACCCGGGATTTATGCCCTGTGTGATATCCATCCGTTCCTGGACGGCGAGCCGAAGAATGTCCGGCTGATCAAGGAAATCGCGCTCCACCACGAGCGGTTACAGCATACGCTGGTGCTGATCAGTCACCAGTTCACGATTCCCGCTGAAGTGCGCCGATACTGCACCCGCTTCAGCCTGTCCATGCCGGATGAGAAGCAGCTGGAGCATATTGTCCAGGACGAAGCCCGTCGATTTAAAAAGGAAAAGGGCGAGCGGGTTCGCGCCAACCGGGAATCACTGGACCGGTTGGTTCGTAACCTGCGCGGCATGAGCGCAGACGATGCCCGCAAGCTGGCCCGGGGCGCCATCATCCAGGATGGCGCCATCACCGAAGACGATCTGCCGGAGGTCAACAAGGCCAAGTTTGCCCTGATGGAGATGGATGGCGTGCTCAGCTACGAGTACGACACCGAAAGTTTTGCCCATGTTGGCGGTCTGGACGGCCTGAAGCAGTGGCTTGGCAAGCGAGAGAAAGCCTTCCACGGGGATGCGGGCATCGACAGCCCTCGTGGCGTGATGCTGGTGGGGGTACAGGGCGGCGGCAAGAGCCTTGCAGCCAAGTCGGTGGCCGGCCTGTGGGGGCTGCCGTTGTTGCGGCTCGATATGGGGGCGATCTACAACAAGTTTTTCGGAGAATCCGAGCGCAATGTCCGTGAAGCCCTGGCTATGGCAGAAACCATGTCGCCCTGTGTGTTATGGATCGATGAAATTGAAAAAGGCATTGCTGTAGGGGACAACGATGGCGGGACGTCGCGCCGGGTGCTGGGCACCTTGCTGACCTGGATGGCCGAGAACACCAGCAAGGTGTTTATGGTGGCCACGGCCAACGACATCGAGCGTTTGCCGCCGGAGCTGATTCGCAAAGGGCGTCTGGATGAAATTTTCTTTGTAGATCTTCCGTCGCCGTCTGTCCGCGAGATTATCTTTCGGATTCATTTGCAAAAGCGGCATCAGGATGCTGAGCGTTTTGACCTGCCGACGCTGGCCGAACACAGTGACGGCTTTACCGGTGCTGAAATCGAACAGGCGGTGGTGGCGGGATTGTACAGCGCCAGTGCAGCGGGAACGGTACTGGATCAGGCCATGCTGGAAGCCGAGCTGGCCGCCACGGTTCCCTTGTCAGTCACCATGGCAGAGCCATTGGCGAGGCTGCGGCACTGGTGCCAGAACCGGGCGGTGAGTGCGGGCTGATTTAGGGAGCCTCTGAATAACTCCTTGCATGCTCAGCGTGTCCAGAAGCGTGCAGCTGTTGTGTCTTGTCTCGACGGTAAGGGTGGTTCCCTTTCCTAGAGGCAAGGCGGAACAGATGGGCGCTTCAGGCCTCGCCCTTCGGGTCTTCCAGGCTCGTTGTTGCGCTTTTTTGATGGATGGACATACACCTTCAAAACCGCGCCCCTCTTTACCTTTTGGCCCATAGAGGGGGCGAGCCAGCCTGAAAGACTGAGCACGCAAGGAGTTATTCAGAGGCTCCTTAGCTTCCCGGTAAGTCTTCTCCGGATTGGGTATAGCGCACCACGGTTTCTCGCAGCGTGTTCAATTCCACCGGTTTGGGTAGGTGAGCATTCATGCCCGCCGCAAAACTGCGGTCGCGGTGTTCTTTCAGGATATGAGCCGTCAGCGCAACGATGGGCGTGGCGGGGAGACCGTGGCTCTGTTCCCACTCGCGAATCTTGCGGGTGGCCTCAAATCCGTCCATTTCCGGCATTTCACAGTCCATGAGGACCAGGTCATAGCGAGTCTCGCGGGCCTTTTGCAGGGCTTCGCGACCGTTGGATGCCATGTCTGCCTTGAGACCAAGTTTTCCCAGCATACCCCGGATGACCTTCTGGCTGAGGTAGTGATCTTCTGCTACCAGAATATTCAATCCCGGGTCTGGCTGGTGCTCTGTCTGTTCCTGTGGTGCAGGGCGGTCGTTGCCCAGTTCTTCGGCCAGTGCCTGACGCAGGCGCGGGGCGGAGACCGGCTTTGACAGGACCCGATGAATCCCCACATTGCGGGCCTGGGTAGAGGAGGGCGCCTGATTGACCCCGGTCAGCATGACCAGCACGGTGGGGTGAATGATCAGGGGGTCTTCATGGATGCGGGCCGCCAACTGCATACCATCCATGCCCGGCATCTGGTGATCCAGTACCACGACATCGTAGGGCTCGTTGATATTGGCCTGGGTACGCAGAGACGCCAGCGCCTCTCGGGGGTCGTGACAGGCAGTCACCTTCATCCCCCAGGACAGGGCGTGGTGACGCAATACCCGGGTAACGGTGCTGGAATCATCAACTACCAGGATGCTTCGCCCTTCCAGTCTGGCGGGGTCGACCTTCACCGTCGGGTGGTTGCCGGTACTGTCGGCGGGTAGTGGCAGGACAAACCAGAAGTGTGCGCCACGATGGTCCTGCAGTGTGCCCATACGGCCTTCCAGGGCATCGACCAGTTGTTCGGCAATGACCAGGCTCAGGTGGCTGCTTTCACTCTGCCGTTGGCTGTCTTTCAGGCGTTGCACGGTGTCGTCGCTGATCGCGCTGCCAGAAAAACCAAAACGGATCCGGTCGGCCTGGCCGGTGGGCTCCATGGACACATCCACCACCAGCTCCCCCGGGGTGCCATGGCGAATCAGGGCGCCGATCAGGTTGGTGAGGATCTGCCGTAACCGCCCGGCATCCCCCAGTACTCGTGCTGGCACATTAGTGTGGACATGGGTGATCAGCTCGATGTGTTTTTCTTCGGCTCGCTCCTTGAACAGGTCGATGGCCTCCATGACCTGATCGTGGATATCCAGTGAGGCACGATTGATATCAGCGCCCTCGGCCGTCAACTGGGAGTGTTCCAGGACATCGTTGATGATGCGCAGCAAGCTGTCGCCAGCGTGTTGAATGGCGCTGACACATTCCCGTTGATTGGGCGTCAGCGGGGTGTCGTCCAGAATTTCTGCCATGCCCAGAATGCCGCTGAGGGGGGTTCTGACGTCATGGCCAATACGCGAGAGTGTTTCCCTGCGAGTGCTGTCGACGGTGTCGGCGATGGCTTCGGAGCGTTCGCTTTGTGTCTTCAGGCGGCTTTGGTGGTTGCGGCGAATGCGCAGGCCTACGCCGAGGGTGACCGCTTCCACGACAGCCGTTCCCATCAGCCATTGGGGCAGTTCGGCGCTGGTTTGCAAAATCCCGAGATACGCCAGACAGACGAGTAAGGCTGGCAGGCTAACCAGCATGGCGGTCATGAAGAACATACCGCCGCCATGGGCCTCGCCATGCCAGGAGGTGTAGCCGAGCACGATCATGGTGATGCCCGCAAAGCCAACCAGCATGAAGCTGAGGTAGGCAGCAAGGCTCAATGGAAGCAGGAGGTTGGCAACCAATGCAATCAGTGAGACCACCTGCAGGCCATTGACCAGTGTGTCCAGGCGAGGGTGGTGCTGCTTGAGGCGCATGAATTCCTTGGTCACCCCGGCGGCGGCCCACAGGGCCAGCAACATGATCACGAACAGCAGTCTGGGTTGCAGGCGTGCACTATCGGCAATCACCAATGGCAGGAAGTCAGCCAGCAACAGGCTGATGGCAATAATGCTGAGCAGGAAGACCGCATGGTAGTAGTAGGTGATGCCGCCACGCATGATCCCGGCAATCAGGTTATAGATCACCAGAATCAACATGGCCCCGGCGAGCACCATGTAGAGAGCGTTGCTGACCTGTTGATCAGCCAGGAAATGGTTGGGTGTTGTCAGGGATAAACCGTAGGTCAGGTAACCCTGGGCCTGCAGGCGCAAGTAGAGCAGCTGGGTTTGCCCGGTCGGCAGGGCAATGCGAAAGCCGGCTCCACGGCCGGGTATACGCAGCTCGGAGCTGGCCTGGGCGTAGCCTGCCGGGGAGGGGAGATAGAGGCTGGCATGAGGGTTGCCGAGTACATGAAGGGTGTATTCTTGCGGGCGGTCCAGCTCGTTTTTCAGTGCCACCCGAACCCACCAGTTACCGTCCTGGACACCGAGACGCTCGATAAACCGGGTGGCAGGTTGAAACTCACTGCTGGCAAGGGCGCTGATGTCATCAACCGTCAGGTTGCCAGGCGCGTCGTGGAGGAATTCGGAATAAATGGTGATCCGGCTGTTATCCGGCTCAGTATGAATAACGAAGGGCGGCGGAGGTGCAGGCTGTGCCGCTGCGGTTTGCACCATGAAGGGGGTGCAAAGCAGCAGTAGCAGCAGGCAGAAAAAGTTAAGGAGCCTGTTCGGCCACGTTGTCAGCGTTGTCAGCATCCGTTGATTTTCCCCGATCGAGCACATAGGCATTCAAGCCCGCTTCGGAGAGGATATAGGCTCCTAGCTCACTTCGTCGACTGTCGCCACACACCACGTAGAAGAAATCCTTCTCCAGATTCTGTACCTCGCGGCGTAATTCACTTAATGGAATGTTGCGTGCACCGGGTGTGCGGTCGTGGCGGAACTCCATGGGTAACCGCACATCCACCAGCACACAGGCGGTATCTGCTTCCAGCACCATGGTATCCAGCTCGTCTTCGCTGAGATGACGAATCACGGAATCCTGCAGGATCGCCTGGAAGTCTTGTTTGCCAAGACACATGACCACGCCGTCGCTGGTCATGGTGATGGTGGCATTGCGCGGGCTGTCACTGATCAGGGCATCCTCACCAAAGAAACGCCCGGCAGACAGGGCCGCCAGGGTTTCCTGTTTGGCGCCTTTGCTGCGCGTGACCATGGCTTTGCCTTGCTTGATCACAAAAAAGGTGTCGCCATCTTCCCCTTCGGTGAGGATGGTCTCGCCCAGCTGGACTTCGCGTTCTTCAAACTTCATGAACAGGCTGTGCAACATGGCGGGGGGCACGGCAGCGAACAGTTCGGAGGACAGCAGGGCGTCCATCCAGTCCCGTTCACTTTCGTCATCGCCCTCATCCAGCAGAGATTCCGCGGCCTGGGTCCAGGTCATCAGCAAATCGAGTTTGTTGCGATCAATGGCGTAGAGGGTGGTGGCTTCCGCGCTGATGGCGTTGATGGTGTGCTCGGGATAGTTATCGAGGGCCAGATAGTTCTCGTCATCATCGGCGGTGAAGTGACGTACCTGAAAGCTTGCGTCGGTAAGGTCCAGTGCGCCTTCTACCAGAAAGAAGGCCTTGTCTGTCTTTTGGCCCCGTTTGAACAACAGTCGGCCCGGGCCAAGTGTGATGACGTCGATCTGGCCCTGAATTTCCTGAAGATGGGATTCGCCCAGACAGTCGAAAGGAATGAAATTCTCAAGGCGAGACATGTCGGCCAGGACACTGCTCATGGTACCCCCAATACAATCGCTTATTGTTCGGGGTACTGGATGCGCAAAGCGGAAACGGGCGCTTAACCCGTCTCCGCCAGAACAGAAATGCCAATAATGGTGCCGGAAAGCCCAACACAGTCACAGGGAGCGGGCTGCCCGCCTGTGACCTACCCCGTTATTCGTACTTATGGGCTAGCTTATGCCTTTTCGCGGGCCACTGCACGGTAACCAATGTCTGTGCGGTATTGGGCATTGCGCCATGTGATCTGCTTCACACCTGCATAGGCGTTGGCCTGTGCGTCGCTGACGGTGTCACCGACGCCGGTGACACACAGAACCCGGCCGCCACTGGTGACGACCTGGCCGTCTTTCTCGGCGGTGCCGGCGTGGAAGACTTTTACGGTGTCCGAATCTGCCTGGTCCAGGCCTTCGATGGCATCGCCCTTGTCGTAGCTGTCCGGGTAGCCGCCAGCGGCCATGACTACACCCAGAGTGGGGCGCGGGTCCCACTGGATGTCGGTCTGGTCCAGCTTGCCGTCCAGGGCGGCCAGGCACAGGGCGGCCAGGTCGGATTGCAGACGCATCATGATCGGCTGGGTTTCCGGGTCGCCAAAGCGGCAGTTGTATTCGATGACCTTGGGGGCCCCTTCCGGGCTGATCATCAGGCCGGCATACAGGAAACCGGTGTAAGGCATGCCCTCGGCGGCCATGCCTTCTACGGTCGGGGTAATGACTTCATCCATGATGCGCTGGTAGACCGCATCGGTGACCACCGGAGCCGGGGAGTAGGCACCCATGCCGCCAGTGTTGGGGCCGGTGTCGCCGTTGCCGACGCGCTTGTGGTCCTGGCTGGTGGCCATGGGCAGCACATTCTTGCCGTCTACCATGACGATGAAGCTGGCTTCTTCGCCTTCCAGGAATTCTTCCACTACCACGCGGTGGCCGGCGTCGCCGAACTTGTTGCCGTCCAGCATGTCGCGCACCGCGTCTTCGGCTTCCTGCAGGGTCATGGCGACAATCACGCCTTTGCCTGCTGCCAGGCCATCGGCCTTGATGACGATAGGCGCACCTTGCTCACGGACGTAGGTGAGGGCTGCCTCCATGTCGGTGAAGTTGCCATAGGCGGCGGTGGGGATGTTCTGGCGGGCCAGGAAGTCCTTGGTGAAGGCCTTGGAGCCTTCCAGCTGGGCGGCGGCCTTGCTGGGGCCGAAGCACTTCAGGCCGTTGTCCTGGAACGTATCGACCAGGCCTTCTACAAGTGGCGCTTCCGGGCCAACGATGGTCAGGTCAACCCCGTTGTCCTTGGCAAATGCCAGCAGGGCCGGCTGATCCAGCACATCGATGGCCACGTTTTCAAGCTTGGCTTCGCGGGCGGTGCCGGCGTTGCCTGGGGCCACGAACACCGTCTCTACCTGCTCGGCCTGAGCCACTTTCCATGCCAGCGCATGCTCGCGGCCACCGCCGCCAATTACTAGAACTTTCATTGAGGTGCTCGCCTCTTCTGATTCTGTCTTTGTTGGAGGCGGGCCAGACGTCGGACGTCGGACGTCGGACGCTAACCCGATTCTGTCGTCAGACGTCCGACCTCAGACGTCCGACGTCTTAATGCCTGAAATGACGCATGCCGGTGAAGACCATGGCCATGCCGGCTTCGTCGGCGGCGGCGATGACTTCTTCGTCGCGGATCGAGCCGCCCGGCTGGATCACGCAGCTGATGCCGACCTTGGCGGCATTATCGATGCCGTCGCGGAACGGGAAGAATGCATCGGATGCCATCACCGAACCTTCCACCTGCAGACCTGCATGTTCGGCCTTGATGGCGGCGATACGGGCAGAGTTTACGCGGCTCATCTGGCCGGCGCCCACGCCCACAGTCTGGCGGTTTTTGGCGTAGACGATGGCGTTGGATTTGACGAATTTGGCCACTTTCCAGGCGAAGATCAGGTCGTGCATTTCGGCCTCGGTGGGGGCACGCTTGGTGACCACTTTCAGATCACCTTCAGTGATCATGCCGATGTCGCGATCCTGTACCAGCAAGCCGCCGTTAACGCGCTTGTAATCCAGGCCACCTTCGGTCGGCCCGGTGATCTCGCCGCAGACCAGTACGCGCACGTTTTTCTTGGCGGCGGTAATGGCGAGAGCCTCATCGGTGGCGCTGGGGGCGATGATCACTTCCACGAACTGGCGATCGACGATGGCCTGGGCGGTAGCCGCGTCCAACTCGCGGTTGAAGGCGATGATGCCACCAAAGGCAGATTCCGTGTCGGTTTCGAAGGCCAGATCGTAGGCTTTGCCGATGCCGTCCAGGCTTACCGCTACCCCACAGGGGTTGGCGTGCTTGACGATCACACAGGCGGGCTTGGTAAAGGCTTTTACGCACTCCAGCGCCGCGTCGGTATCGGCGATGTTGTTGTAGCTGAGTTCCTTGCCCTGCAGCTGCTTGGCGGTGGCGATGGATGCCGGGGCAGGGCTGCGTTCGGTGTAGAAGGCCGCTTTCTGGTGCGGGTTCTCGCCGTAACGCATGTTCTGGGTTTTTTCGAAGTTCAGGTTGATGGTGCGCGGGAAGTCTTCATTGTTCTCGCCCACCATCTTGCCAAAGTAGTTGGCAATGGCGCTGTCGTAGGCGGCAGTGTGCTCGAACGCCTTGATGGCCAGATCGAAACGCAGGGTGTTGGACAGGGCGCCGCCGTTGGCGTCCATGTCGTCCAGCACGCGCTGGTAGTCAGACGCATTGGTAACGATGCCCACGTGGGCATTGTTCTTGGCGGCAGAGCGCACCATGGTCGGGCCGCCGATATCGATGTTTTCGATGGCGTCTTCCAGGGAGCAATCCGGGTTGGCCACGGTGGCTTCGAATGGGTACAGGTTCACGACCACCAGGTCGATGCGGCTGATGTCGTTATCGGCCATCACCTGATCATCCTGGCCGCGACGGCCGAGAATGCCGCCGTGCACTTTCGGGTGCAGGGTTTTCACCCGGCCATCCATCATTTCCGGGAAACCGGTGTAGTCGGAGACTTCGCGCACCGCGATGCCGGCCTCCTGCAGTTTCTTGTAGGTACCGCCTGTGGACAGTAGCTCCACGCCCTTGCCGGCCAGGGCCTGGGCAAATTCAACGATACCAGTCTTGTCGGAAACACTGATCAGTGCACGTTCAACGGCTTTGCTCATGGGATTTCACCAAGTTGCGTAGTCTTAATTAATACGAGGGCCAGAAACAAAAAAAGGGCAGTGTGGTCACTGCCCTTGATATAGCAGGTCTGTTTTACAACAGACCGTACTGCTTGAGTTTCTTGCGCAGGGTGCCGCGGTTCAGGCCCAGCAGCTCGGCTGCCTTGGTCTGGTTTCCACGGGTGTATTCCAGCACCTTCTCAAGCAGCGGGATTTCCATCTCCGCCAGTACCATCTGGTACAGCTCGCTCACAGGCTCGCCATCCAGCTGGTTGAAATAATCGTTTAACGAACGACGCACACAATTGCGGAGCGTATCGTGGGTTTCACTGCGCGCAATGGTCAGATGCGGCTGCTTGCGTGCTTCAGCGGTGTTCATTTCAGTAAGTGTCCGTGCAGCGGCTGTGTTAACTGAAGAGAGGGTCATGCGGCCAAGGCTCCGTTTTTCTTCCGGGCAGACACTTCGCCATACCGACCAAAGCGAACCCGGTCGGTAGTGACGTTGATCTGTTGGAAAAACTGCTCGATTGCCACCTGTTGGTCGGTGGCATTTTCCAGTGTGTTAAATCCACGCCGGAAGTCTTCCCCTCCGGGCAGGTTCTGTGTGTACCAACCCAGGTGCTTGCGTGCGATGCGAACCCCCATGAACTCACCATAGAATTGGTGAAGTTCGGCCAGGTGCTGTTGCACGCAATCATGGACTTCCGCTACTAACGGCGCTGCGGGCAGCAAGCCGTGCTCGAGGTAATGCAGGGTGTCCCGGAAGATCCATGGGTTACCCTGAGCAGCGCGGCCGATCATGATACCACCGGCTCCCGTGGATTCCAGTACCCGTTTAGCTTTTTCCGGGCTATCCACGTCACCGTTAGCCATGATTGGAATATTTACCGCCTTTACCACGTCGGCAATGGTGGCGTATTCCGCCTCTCCATTGAATTTGTCGGCCCGGGTGCGGCCGTGGATGGCCAGCGCCTGGATGCCGGCAGCTTCGGCGATGCGGGCGATCTCGATGGCGTTGCGGTGAGCGCGGTCTGGCCCGGTGCGGATCTTTAGCGTCACGGGGACATCCACCGCCGCAACGACTGCATCCAGAATGCGGGCTACCAGATCTGGATCGGCCAGCAGGGCAGAGCCTGCGGCGCGTTTGCACACCTTCTTGGCGGGGCATCCCATGTTGATGTCGATAATCTGGGCGCCATGATCCACATTGGCGCGGGCCGCATCCGCCAGCATCGCGGGTTCACCACCGGCAATCTGTACCGAGATCGGGCCGGGCTCGCCGCTATGGTTGAGCCGTTGGCGGGATTTTCGAGAGTTCCACAGACGGGTGTCCGAGGTGACCATTTCCGATACCAGCAGGCCCGCTCCCAGATCCCGACACAGCCGCCGGAACGGGCGGTCGGTGACACCGGCCATGGGGGCCAGAATCAGAGAGTTGGATAGGGTGTAGGGGCCAATCTGCATGGAATTGGAAGGTCGGTTGGTTAAAAAGGGAGCTAATGATAGAGACCCGCGCCCGGCGATGAAAGGCCATTGATCAAAAAAGGCTCACCTTGAATCAGAGGGCGGTTGAGCTGACAGGATGCGGTGCACGCTGGGCGCTAGTGAGGGGCTGGGGCGTCTATGTTGCCCGCATCACTTGCCGTTAACAGGCGGTTAAGCGAACAGGGCGCAGAGGATACCGAGGGAGCGGAGAAACTGCCCCTGCCTTGCCTCGATTATCTCTGTGCGCCCTGTGGTGAAAAACTTCCCGTTTTATCGGGGGCGGTTCAGGCGTCAGGGGAGCCCGCCGACTCCGGGCTGGCCAGCAGCCGCAGGTTGTAGTTCACCGCCTTGTCGCCAGGGTCAACGATTTCCAGTGATACATGTAGAGGGGTGTGGATGGGCATGGTTTCCATGCCGGCCAGATCGCCGTGCAGGTATTCCGCTGGCTTGAAGCGACGCCCTGCAATGGCCTTGCCGTCCAGTGCACTGAAGGTCAGTTCCAGATCCGGGAAGGGCTGCGGATAACGGGCTTCATTGAAGAGAATCGCGTCTACCACCAGCGAGTTGTCAAACTGAGGGTGGCTGCGAACCACCAGGTTGGCGCCTCGCAGTTTGCTGATGTCGCTGCGATTGGGCAGGCGGCATCCCAGCACCTCACACACTTGCTGGTAGGCTGGCCGCCACTGAGGGCTACGGGCCAGTTGATCGAAATTGAAGTAACCGTACTGGGCGATCAGTACCACCAATGCCAGCACGGACAGCCCCCCCCATTTAGCCAGTCCGGACCAATCGCGATGTCGCTGGAAGTGCGCTTCTCTCTCACGCAGTGGCGCGGAAGCACTAATGGTCACTGGCTCTTCGGTCAGGTCATCACCGAACAAGTCGAGGCCGCCGAACAGGGAGTCGTCGTCATCCTGAGCAGGCTTTTGCGCTTTGGGTTTGGGGGCCGGCTTGTCCTTTTTGGGAGTGGGTGCCGCCGGGCGTTTCGCGCCGGGCTCATCCAGAGGAGCGAAGACCGCTTTGGCGGGTTTGTCGTCCTCAGGGCGCGCGGGTTCCGGTTCATCTTCCAGTTCCTGCAGCAGGGCCTCGGCCCAGGCTTCATCGGCGCCTTCGTTGTGGCTTGCCCGGCCGGCCCCCTGCATGTCGGCAAAATCCTCGCCGAGGCCGTTCTCGCCGTCTTCGCCAAGATTCATGAAAGAGTCGCTCAGCTCCATGCCTTCGATATTCAGGCCGCTGTCGTCGTGCTGCTCATCATCATCCTGAGCGTCTAAATCCGGATCCAGATCCAGTTCGCCGTCGGAAAAGGGGGAGTCTTTCCTGCTGGTCTGCTTGTCGGGGGAAGTGGAGCTGTTGCTGTCCAGGGCGCCGGCCCAGCGGTTTTCGGTGCTGGCGGCTTGCTCGGGTGGGTCTACCAGATAGTCCGTGGCCTGAAATACCTGAAGGCAGGAACCACAACGCACGGCTCCGCGAGCCTGTTTGAGGTGCTCGTCGGTGATCTTGAACTGGGCTGCACAGTGAGGGCAGCGGGTCTTGTACTGGGTGGCCATGGACATGCCTGATTGTTATTGGTTGGCGGCGCAGCAAACCGCACACAGTCGCTGTGTTGTGTGCGTAGACTCTTTTTACAGAAAAAACCCAATGGCCCGCAAGGACCTGCGCCTCAGTTTGGGTGGCTGTTGGGGTGAGTGCAGCGATCCGCTAATCGGTCTTCGCCCCGGTTACGGCTGCTTGCGTACACCGTCAATGCGTACCCAGTCGCCTTTCTGTGTGGTCGGCGTCAGGTCGAACCAGCGGGAGTAGGCGTTGCGTACATCGTCTGTCTGCTCAGCGAGAATCCCGGAAAGCGCCAGTCCTGCACCGGGTTTGCAGTATCCCGCCAGTAGTTCGGCCAGCTCTACCAGTGGGCCGGCAAGAATGTTGGCCACCAGTACGTCGCAGCGGTATTCAGCGGGCATCTGTTCCGGAAGAAACAGGTCGAGCCGGTCGGCTACATCATTGTTTCGAGCGTTTTCTTCACTGGCGATCAGGGCCTGGGGGTCAATGTCGGTACCGGTGGTTTGGCCGGCTCCCAGTAGCAGGGCCGCGATGGCCAGCACGCCTGAGCCGCAGCCGAAGTCCAATACCGTCTTGCCGTTCAGTGCGTGCCCGTCCAGCCATTCAAGACAGAGCGCGGTGGTCTCGTGGGTGCCGGTGCCGAAGGCCAGGCCAGGGTCCAGTTTCAGGTTGACTCCGTTTGGGTCGGGGGCGTCTGTCCAGCTGGGCACAATCCATAGCCGTTCGCCAAATCGCATGGGGGAGAAGTCATCCATCCACGCCCGTTCCCACACCTGGTCTTCCAGCGTTTCGTGATGATGCGCATCGGCCTGCAGCCCTTGCTGCTGCAGGGCGGTGAGGATCAGATCCAGTTCAGCATCGGCCTCGAACAAGGCGCTGACAATGGTGTTCTGCCATAGCGGTCGGGTGCCCGGCGGTGGTTCGAACACGGGTTGGTCTGCTCCGTCGGTGAGGGTCACGGCGCAGGCGCCCAGATTTTCCAGCGCGGCCTGAAAGGCATCGGCGTGTTTTTCCGTCGTGGCAAGGTGGAGCTGGAGCCAGGCCATTTTCGCTTCGCTCTAGTGAATAGTTAACAGTGAAAAGTGAACAGCTACGTGGGGCGTTCGCCCCAACGTGGGGGATGATAGCAGTTAAGGTCGCGGCGAATCACTCCGGATTAGGTCTTGTTGTGGGAGCTTGCTTGCAAGCGAATCTCCCACGTTTAAGCGGAACAGACAGAGCCGTTGGTTGTCCACGGCGCATCCCCCGGTCTTAACAGGCCTAAGATTGTGTGGGGTGTGGGTTCCAGCCAGGGGGTGTTTTGCCGCTGGCGATGGCCAGGGCGTCGGGGAGGGAGGCCGGGAGCATGGCGCCGTGGCCCAGGCCGGGGAAGGGTTTCCAGTGGACTTGCAATGGCGTGTGTTGTGCCAGGGTTTGCACTGTGATCATGAAGGCGTCGCTGCCTTGCTGTTTCAGGCGTGCGATAGCGGCATCGTCCATATCCGGAGTCACACGGACTTCATCAGTGCCTCGTGCCAGCCATACCTGTGCCGGGGACGGTGTGTCTTTCAGGTAGTGATCAATCGCGTGGTTGTGCCAGTAGGTTGCCGGGCTGACCGGGATATAGCGAGTAAAGGTGCTGGAAGGCGACGCCAGCGCATAGAGCGCAAACAGGCCGCCGAACGAATGCCCCCACAGGGATTGTTGCGCCAGGTTGAGGCGGGCGCGTTTTTGCACTTCGGGCTTGATGTGGTTTTCCAGCAGGGTCAGGAAGGCGTCGGCGCCGCCGCCAAGGCGTTCCGGTCGGCGGGGGTCAGGGATCAGCCCTTCACCGGGGAGTGCCGGCGTGTAGTCCCGTTGGCGAGCCACCACATCAAACAGCAGATCGGTGTCGTAGCCCACCATGATCAGTACCGGCAGAGCGTTTTCCGACAACGGTGCAAGCCAGTCTTCCTGAAGATGGTGCAGCACGGCATTGCCGTCGAGCAGGGTCACCGACGAATAGCCTTGCTCCGGCGGTGCGGAGTGCGGGATGGCCAGCCATACCCGGTAGTGGCGCTCGCCATCTTCGGATGTGACGCGAAAATTCTCAAAGCGGTAGAGCGGTGATCCTCTATCCGCCAGGGTGGTTCCCATGGTCCGGGTCAGATCCGGTCTAGAGAATGCCGTTGTAGGCAGCAGGGAAGCAAAAAACAGACTAGTGAGAAATTGACGGCGCTGAAGTGGCATAGGGTTCTGCCTGAACATGACATGATCTGAACTTTACCGGGAATTTGTGCCAACACCATCCCGGACCGACAGAAAAAATGCACATTTTTTTCTGTCGTTCGTCATTATTATAGGGGCAGGGAGAAAACGGCACTGCCCACGTCGGGCTGACCGAGATATTGCATGGAGCACAATAATGAAAGCAGAGAATCAGGCCCTGCAAAGCGCGGGTCTGCGGGCGACGTTGCCTCGCGTACGTATCCTACAAATGCTCGAGTCCATCGATGAAGAGCGCCATCATCTCACTGCGGAAGATCTCTACCGGCATCTGCATCAGGCCGGGGAGGACATTGGTCTGTCCACGGTTTACCGGGTGCTGACCCAGTTTGAGAAAGCCGGGCTTGTTGCCCGCCATAACTTCGATAACGGTCATTCCGTGTTTGAGCTTTCTTCTGGCGAAGAGCATGACCATATGGTGTGTGTGGACACTAATGATATTGTTGAATTTCGCGACCCGGTGATTGAACGTCGCCAGCATGAAATAGCCGCGGCGCACGGTTATGACATCGTGGGGCGGGCGCTGGTATTGCGGGTGCGAAAGCGGCCCTGATGTGTGCTGAAGTGCACGGTTCGTGGCTGCGTTAACCGCGTTCCAGTGAATGAAAAGGCCGCGATCAGATACTGATCGCGGCCTTTTTGCGGCGGCTTTGATTCCGCCGGGGCTTAACGGTTGTGGCCGCTATTCGCTGCCCAGTTTCTTCTCAAGGTGGTGAATATCCACGCCGCCTTCAATGAACGCCTTGTCCTTGAAGATTTTTTCGCGGTGCAGATCCACGTTGGTCTTGATGCCTTCCACGACGATCTCGTCCAGGGCGTTGCGCATGCGCGCGAAGGCGATGTCGCGGTCTTCGCCCCAGGTGATCAGCTTGCCGATCAGGGAGTCGTAGTAGGGCGGTACGGTGTAACCGCTATAGATGTGCGAGTCGACACGCACGCCGTTGCCGCCAGGGGCGTGGAAGTAACTGATTTTGCCCGGTGACGGGGTGAAGCGAACGGGATCTTCCGCATTGACCCGGACTTCGATGGCATGGCCCTGGAACTTGATGTCGCTCTGCTGCAGTTGCAGCCCGTCACCACCGGCGATGCGCAGCTGTTCCTTGACGATGTCCACGCCGGTCACCATTTCGGTTACCGGGTGTTCCACCTGTACGCGGGTGTTCATTTCGATGAAGTAAAAACGCTCATCTTCATACAGGAACTCGAAGGTGCCTGCGCCGCGATAGTTGATGGTCTTGCAGGCATCGACACAGCGTTGTGCGACTTCGTCTTTCAGGTGCTGTGGAATGTGCGGCGCGGGCGCCTCTTCCACCACCTTTTGGTGACGGCGTTGCAAGGAGCAGTCACGGTCGCCCAGGTGGATAGCATGGCCGGCACCGTCTGCAAGGACCTGCACTTCCACGTGACGCGGTTTCTGCAGGAACTTTTCCATGTACACCGTGGCATCGCCGAAGGCGTTCTTGGCTTCAGAGCGGGTCAGGGTGATGGCGTTGAGCAGCAGGCGCTCTTCTTCCACCACGCGCATGCCCCGTCCGCCACCGCCGGCTGCGGCCTTGATGATGACCGGGTAGCCGATGTCGCGGGCCATCTGCAGCGCGCCTTCGTCGTCGTCACCCACCGGGCCGTTGGAGCCTGGAACCGTGGGGACGCCGGCCTTTTTCATGGCGTCGATGGCGGCAACCTTGTTGCCCATCAGGCGGATGGTATCGGCCTTGGGGCCGATGAAGGTGAAGCCGGAGCGCTCCACGCTTTCCGCGAAGTCGGCATTCTCGGCCAGAAAGCCATAGCCCGGGTGGATGCCGTCGGCATCGGTGACTTCGGCGGCGCTGATGATGGCCGGGATATTCAGATAGGAATCCACGGACGGTGCCGGACCGATGCACACGGCTTCGTCGGCAAGGCGCACGTGCATGAGGTCGCGGTCGGCCTTGGAGTAGACGGCCACGGTACGAATCCCCAGTTCCTTGCAGGCACGCAGGATACGCAGGGCAATTTCACCGCGGTTGGCAATGACAACCTTTTCCAGCATGACGGTTCTCCTTAAACGATGGAGAACAGAGGCTGATCAAACTCAACCGGTTCGCCGTCTTCTACCAGGATGGCATCAATGGTGCCGGACTTGTCTGCTTCGATCTGGTTCATCATTTTCATGGCTTCGACGATGCACAGCACATCGCCGGCCTGAACCTTCTTGCCCACTTCGGCAAACATCGGCGCGCCCGGCGCCGGGGAGCGATAGAAAGTGCCCACCATGGGAGAGCGAACCAGGTGCCCGCTGGGGGTTTCTGCGGCAGGGGCCGCGGCCTCAGCTGTTGGCGCCGGAGCGGCAGCCGGTGCGGCAGGGGCCGCTTGTGGGGCGGCGTAGTACTGGGCCGGTGCCGCAGCAACCTTGTTGCCACCACGGCTGATGCGAACGGACTCTTCGCCTTCGCAGATTTCCAGTTCTTCAATGCCAGACTCTTCCAGCAGCTCAATCAGTTTCTTGATCTTGCGAATATCCATGTCTCTAAACCATCCAGTTATGCGTTGGGGGCCAGTTGTTCAAGGGCAGCAGTAAGGGCGAGCTGGTAGCCGGTGGCTCCCAGGCCGCAGATCACGCCGCGAGCGATATCGGAAAAATAGGACTGATGGCGGAACGTTTCCCGGGCATGCACGTTGGACAGGTGCACTTCGATAAAGGGGATCGCTACGCCAAGCAGGGCATCACGCAACGCCACACTGGTGTGGGTGAATGCTGCCGGGTTGATAATGATGAAATCGATGCCTTCGGTGCGGGCATCGTGAATACGCTCGATCAGCTCGTACTCCGCATTGCTCTGCAGGTGCTGCAGATGGTGGCCGGCGTCGCTGGCCTGCTGCTGAAGTTGCTGATTGATGTCGGCCAGGGTGGTATGGCCGTACTTTTCCGGCTCGCGGGTGCCAAGCAGGTTCAGGTTGGGGCCATGCAGGACCAGAATGGAAGCCAAAACGGGTCTCCCTGGAAACGTGTCGTTATTTGTTGTGAACGTGCGGGAAATTGGCTAGGAATCCTTCGCTTTCTCGCACCAATGCAATACTAGGGGGATTTCATGGCAGAAAAAAGGCTTTTACAACATTCGTTACAAGTTGACGGAAGATGCCGGGATATCGGTACTGTTTCACGTTTTTTGTTTAGGGGGGAGGTGCATGGCTTTCCGTAGGAGATTCTATGTTGTCCATCC
>NZ_AQOQ01000011.1:0-114705 GCF_002888555.1 Alcanivorax sp. MD8A
CAGCTGCACGCTTCAGGCCACGCTGAGCACGCAAGGCGCTATCCAGAGACTCCCTGAATGATCATCATCCGGACTGCGCGGTGCGCAGCCAGGTAACCTCTGCCCGGCGAGCGTTCGTGAAACCTGACTGACCGGTTATACCGGGACAATGCATGTTTGGGTGGTTTTGATTGGTGTGCTGAATGCGCACTATAGCGCTACCGAAATCGGACGAGACACGAGTCTCTGCAAGGAGCATGAGATGGGAAGATCCACCTGGCGGCCGGACCATATTCCGGATTTGAGCAATAAGACCATTTTGGTGACCGGCGCGAACAGTGGTATTGGGCTGGAGGCCGTCAAGCTGTTTGCGGCCAATGGCGCGCAGGTGATCATGGCGTGCCGGAATGCATCCAAAGCGCAAGCTGCGGCCGAGCAGGTGATGGCCGAAACCGCGGGCGCCAGTTTGGAGATCATGGCGCTGGATCTGGCTGATCTGGCCTCCGTTAAAGAATTTGCGCAGGAGGTTAGTGGCCGTTTCGACAAGGTGGATGTGCTGCTCAATAATGCCGGCTTGATGGCGCCACCACTGCAGCGCACCAAAGACGGATTTGAGATTCAGTTTGGCACCAATCATCTTGGCCATTTTGCGCTGACAGGGCAGCTACTGCCGGTCTTGGAGGCGGCACCGGCACCACGCATCGTGCAGATATCCAGTGTGGTGCATCGGGGCGGCAAGATCATGTGGGATAACCTCAATGCCGAGAAATCCTACTGGCGCTGGCCGTTCTATGCGCAGAGCAAACTGGCGAACCTGATCTTTGCTCGTGAGTTGCATCGACGCTTACTGGCGGCCGGTTCCCCTATCCGGGCCTTTGCGGCTCACCCCGGTTACTCCGCGACCCATTTGCAGGATACCGTACCAGGCGGAGGGTTATTCAACGCGATGATAGCGCAACCCGCTGAGATGGGGTGCCTGCCGGGTGTGATGGCGGCGACCAGTGCGGATGTGCAGGCCGGGGAATATTACGGACCCGATGGCAAGCTGTTGGAGCTACGTGGCTATCCGGCCAAAGCCTATGCCCGCCGGATCGCCGATAACCCGGAAGTCGCACAGCGGTTGTGGCAGGTATCGGAGGATATGACAGGGGTTCACTATCTGAACCCCTGATTGCGGACCGTCGTTCGAGAACCGGGTCAGGTTCTCGAACGAGGGTTCAACAGCCTGTTAGGGGGTGACCACATCCCCGTCTTCGATCCGCAGGCGTTCGCCAGGCTTCTTGTCCAAGCGGATGGTGTCTTCGTTGTCATTGAAGACGTAGGTCACTTCGTAGCCTTCGGTCTTGCTACGGCTTTCCATGACGGTGCGACATTGTTGTTCGGTCACGGTTTCGGTGTTGCGTTGTTGCATCCCTTTCTGGATCTGGTTGCCCGCCACGCCACCGGCAATGGCCCCGCCGGCCGTGGCAGCATCTTTGCCGCTGCCGCCACCAAATTGATGACCAACCACCCCACCGATAACGGCGCCAACAACGGTGCCCGTCACGCGATGCTGATCTTTGGTGGGTTTTTGCCGTGTGCTGGTGACATCCTGACAAACCTCCCGGGGTTCTTCCCAGCGTTCAACAATGGGTTCCACCTTGGTGACGGTGGCGTATCCGGATTTGGCTGGCGTCATGGCCTCGTAGGCGCCGTACCCGACCCCTGCAATAGCCACGGCACCTGCGATACCCAGACCGGCAATAGCTGCGCTTTTCATGGCTCACTCCTTATTTCGGTTATTTCCGGTTTGGAGTGCAGGGCGGAGCAATCCGTTCGTGGACAGTTGCAAAAGAATGTTAAGGAGCTATTCAGAGGCTCCTTAAGGGCCATGTTCAATAACGCCGCAATGCGTTTTTGTGCAGCGCCGGGGGATCAGGTTAAATGGCGCGGTGCGAGGCATGAATGAACAGGGGACAGTCGTGACGCAACGAGACCAGCAGCTGGAAGCGGAGTACTTCCATCTCACTCACCTGATTGATTCTTTCGATCAGAAATCCCTGACGATCAAGGCCTGGAGTGTCACGCTTGCCGGCATTCTGGCCGGATCGGGCGCGTTCTTTGATCGTCCGTCCCTGCTTTGGGTGGGGATGCTGGGTAGCCTGATGTTCTGGCTGGTGGAAGGCCACTGGAAGGCGTTTCAGTCGGCGCACTATGCGCGCATAGAAAAAATTGAAGCGCACTTTCGTGGTGAGGTGGATGACATCGCGCCGTTCCAGACCGCCGATAGCTGGGAGCGTAGCCGGCGCGCCGGGGGAAGCCGTGAGTTGTTGCGGATCCTTGGGTGGCGCCACGTGTTTCTGCCCCATGGGCTGATGGCACTGTCGTTGTTGGTGGCAGGTTTGCTGCTGTAGGCGTGGCAGAGGCCGGCGCCCACAGCAGCGGGCAGGGTCAGGCAGCGGGTTCGCTGGTGGTCGGGGCGTATTGGTTGGCATCGGTGGTGTATTCGGCATGACCGTAATCCACCAGCAGTTGCTTGATGCGTTTGACCAGAATGCGGTCGGCAACCTTGTTGGCCACCGGAATATCCTGCAGGGTGCGATAGGCCAGCAGGCGCGGCATGATGAAAAGATTACCGACGCTGAACAGGGCATAGTCCAGCGCGTCGGGTGCCACGCCCATCTCTTCAGCCTTTGATTTGTCCTTCTTGCCGAGAAACGCCTGGGTAAAGAACACTTTCGAGAAACTGCGCTCCACCGCGTTGTGAACCTTGCTGATCAGCTTGTCATCCTTGGGACGATAGACGGACATGGTTGCCCGCGTCAGCTCACCACAGGTGCTGTCGTCATACCCTTCACGCAACGTGCCGGAATAAGTGAGCATGGTGTCGATGATGTCCGGGGCTTCTGCGGGTAGCAACTCTGCAGGCAGACCGAGCAGAAAACACTCGTAACGCGACAGTTCCACGATCGCCCGTTCTTGCCGGGTGAAATGTTTGCGGCCCTTGCGCATGGCCTTGAACGCCGTCAGGTAGGCGGGCATGGTGCCGGCCGGCATCTGGTCTACCTGCGGGATAGGTATGCCGTAGACCGCGGGATCCCAGGGGCCGCCCTTGTCGGTGGTCGCCCGCTTGATGATGTTGAAACGCACCATGGAGTGCATCAGGCGCACCATGGCGGCCGCCTTGAAACCTGGGCCAAAGCGTTCCAGAGCGCCAGGCAGGGTGGCGGTGGTGAAGAAACTGGCGGTCTCATTGATCCGCTGGTTCACCGACTCGTTGGCCAGGGTGCCGGTGATGGCCATGGGCAACCCGGAGTACTTGTTCATGAAGGTGGCGACGAACGCGCCACGGATAACATAGGGTGCCAGGTTGACCATCTGGTTACGGCTCAGGCGCGCGCCCTCGCGGACCAGATCCATGTCTACCCAGTCCGGTGTCGCTTCCATGGCCTGAATGAAATCGCTCAGTTCCTGGGGCGGATTATCTACCGCATCCAGTCCCTTGTCGCAGGCGGTCTTGAGCATGGTGATCAGGTTGCGGAACCCGTATTCGGGCATCAGCGCGGCATATGCATCGGCCACATTGTCACCGAGCAGGGTATAGGCGCGGGCCCGTTCCACTTTTTCCTTGTCGGCCAGAATCTTGCCCCGGTACTTGCCTGCGAATTTTTCGGGCAGGGCGCTGCGGGTGTGGATGTCGTCGGTAAAACGCTCCGGGGTGACATCAAAATCAATGTCGCCATACAGGGAGGGAATCCGGGTTTTCTGTGCACGCACCTGTTCCCAGAGTGCATCCAGAGACTGTGTCATTACGACCTCGTTGTGAAAGCGCGATATTGCCCTTATACATAGCGTTTACGCGGGGTCGGTGACAATGACCGAAGATTTCACGTAGAGAACTTGCGGGTTTTTGGCCTGCAATGACAGGGAGATTGGCGGGAAAGGAAACAGTGAGGTTGAGAGTGTTCACTTTGCGTGTCGCGGGCTGACGCTCCTCCCGCCAGGGAGGGCGTCAGTGAGGCACCTCAGCCGTTGCTCATGGCGTCCTTGTAGAGTGACTTGCGCGGGCTGGCGAAAACCTGCCGCAGCATGGGTTCGAAGTAATCCAGTGGCAGAATCTCTCCATCCGGATTGAACGCCGGAGAATCGTACTTGCTGACGAATTCCAGCGTTTGCCGATAGAAGGGATGTTCGCGAAAGTGCTCGCGCATGTCCCTGTCCATGCCCAGATAATGGAAGAAGTAATACCCCTGGAAAATGGCGTGATGCTTCACCATCCAGTGATTGGCTTCGCTGACAAAGGGTTCCAGCAAAACCGCTGCCACGTCGGCATGGTTGAAGGTGCCAAGGGTATCGCCGATGTCATGCAGCAAGGCGCAGACGACGTATTCATCGTCCTTGCCGTCGCGATGGGCGAGGGTGGCGGTTTGCAGGCAGTGTTGGAACCGGTCGATCCTGAACCCGCCGAAATCGCCTTCCAGCAGCCGCAGGTGCGCCATGATCCGGTCCGGCAGTCCTTTGCTGAACTCGCCAAAATTATCGGCAATGATCTTCCAGTCCTCGGCCTGGCCGTCCTTCATGTGGGTGAAGGCGGCGCGGGGTTGTGTCATGTCGTTCATTGCGGTGGCCCTCAGTCTGCATAACCGGGGTTTTCCCGGTCCAGCTTGCGGAGCAGGCCCGGCCAGGCCAGGTTGCCCCCCATGCCTTTGGTGACCTGAGAGGCCTGTTGTTTGATGGTGTTGACGATGCCATCAGGAATCGGGGTCAGCGGGCGATTGCCCGATAAGGCCTGTAGCTGGATCTCACAGGCCCGTTGCAGGATGAACATGTTGAGGAAGGTGTCCGCCACGGTGCTGCCCACCGTGAGCAAGCCATGGTTACGAAGAATCATGAAGTTGGTGCTGCCCAGATCGGCCTGCAGGCGGGCTTTTTCGTCATCGCGCAGTGCGACCCCTTCATAGTCGTGATACGACAACCCTGAGAGCGGAAACAGGCTTTGTTGTGACAGAGGAAGCAACCCTTCTTTCTGTGCTGACACGGCCACGCCGGCGGTGGTGTGGGTGTGCATGACGCAGACTGCATCCTCACGTACGGCATGAATGGCACTGTGAATGGTGAAGCCCGCCGGGTTGATGTCGAAATCGCCGGCGTTGAGCTTGTTGCCGTCCTGGTCGACGCGCACCAGGCTTGATGCGGTGATTTCGTCGAACATCATGCCGTAGGGGTTGATCAGGAAATGGTGCTCATCGCCCGGGATTCGGGCGGACAGATGGGTGAAGATCAGATCATCCCAACCATACAAGGCCACTAATCTATAGGCAGCGGCGAGGTCCACTCGCAGTTGCCACTCTTCGGGGCTGACATCCGCTTGCTTGGAGGTGATGGCGGCTGGGTCAAGTTTTACCTGGCTGTTCATTGTAGCGCTCTCCCTGGAGACAGGTTGTTGTGGGTGTCACGGTGTTCCCCGTGATGTGTCGATACGACATGACTGGAGTGTAGGCCGCTTTTTCTTGGCAAGACTGTCAACCTGTTTACAATTAGCGCATGTCTATTGCTCTTGATGCCTTGCAACACTGCCCCCTGTTCGCCGGTTTTCCCGAAGCGGCACTGGACGAGGCTGCACGTCATGCCCGTATCCGCCATTTTCAGGCGGGTGAGGTGATCTATGAGAAAGGGGAACCCCAGACATTCCTGTGCGTCATCGCCAGAGGAATGGTGCGGATCAATTCGGTCAACCAGGAAGGTCGGGAATCGGTCTTGATTGTGTTTGATCAGGGGGCCTGGGTGGGCGATGCGGTCTTCGCGCCTGGTGCCGACCGGGTTTACGGGGCCACGGCACATACGCAGGCAACACTGGTGGAATTACCCGGGGCATATTTTCGGGACCTGATGAGTCGCTACCCGCAGTGCTATCCGGTCGTGCTCGAGTGCATCAGCCGTCGGCTCTGGTCGGCCATGACGGTCATCCAGGAAGACGCCTTGCGCGGGACCACGGTCAGGATCGGGCGGCGGTTGTTATTTCTGTGCGACATGCAGCGCGGGGGTGCAGAGCCGGGCGGTCCGGTCACCGTGCGGCTGACCCGTGAGCACATCGCTAACATGATGGGGATGACCCGCCAAGGGGTTCATCGCACGCTTAAGCAGTTTCAGCGTGAGGGGTTGGTTGAGCTGGGTTACGGGCAGGTCACCATTTGCAGCGAAGATGCCTTGCGACGCTATCTGGATTGCTGTCCAGATTAAGGTAATTCTTTTGGCTAACAAAAATATTTTATAGGCGATTAAAATTAATACCTTTGGCTATTTTTAATCGGCGAATGGTCTATTCCTTTTTCGTGTTATAGCGTTTTCTTCCTCAAATCCCGTTGACAGATTTTAAGTTAAATTACTTAGACGTTTTAAGTCACATTTTAACGAAAAGCCCGTAGAGCAGGGGCTCCTTCGTGGCTAGGATTCTCTCCGATTCATGGAAATAAGAAGAAAGTCTTACTTCTTGTGGCGGCCAAATGGAAGGGCTGCGTTCATTGGCATAAGGAGAGTTTTCAGGAATAAAAAATGTGTTCTTTATATAAAACGTTTGTCTTTATTTTTACCCTCAATGTGATCGGTTGTGGCGGTAGCGGCGATTCCCCTGCCGCGGTTTCTTCGGAGAACGAGCAGACCAGTGTGGCTGTGACGTCGCCGGGTTACGGCAAAGAAAGTCAGGAGTCTGTCAGTAGCGGGAGTGACAGCGCACAAGCTGCGGGCAAGGAAAAGTTTGCCAAACCCTTTTCTTCAAGTGTGCTGCAATATGAAGTGACGGATGGAAAGATCGGCAAGGTGACCACTGATAGTGAGACCCTGCTGACCTACCCTGAAATGGACTACTTCTATTTTGAAAACGGTAACGTGGTGTTCGATCTGACGCGGGAAGGTTCCCCCAAGAAACGCTCAGAGTTGCGTCAGTTTCCGGAGTGGTCAGTGGGTGGGAATCATCGTATGACGGCGGCAATGACGCTCAGTGATTCCACGATAAATGAATACACCTGGATGCAGCTGCACCGTAAGGAAAAAACCTCTGTCAAACCGCCGTTGCGCCTGACCTGGGCAAAGGCGCAAAGCATTGGAGGTAAAGTGTACAAGGATTATCTGGTGGCGGTGTTTTATCACGAAAAAGGCGGCTACAAGAAAGTGCCATTGATGCCTCGGCCAGACGCGGAAATGACGGCTGAACTGCATGCCTATAACCATCAGGTATTCATTACTCTGAATGGTAGCCTGGTGCACGTGGAAAATGTGTCGGGCTGGGCGGACTACAAGTGTTATTTCAAGGCGGGGTTATACCTGTCTGGCAGTGCGGCGGCAGAAGGACGTGCCAGGGTCGGCATGAGCCAGCTTGCGTACAGCCATCAGTAGTGCAAGGAGTTTTCAGAGGCTCCCAAGAACAAGGCAGGCACCAACACGCTGGGTGGTTGGTGCCTGATTGCTTTCATAACAGAAGAAAAGGGTGAGCAGGTTAGCGCACCTCCATCCCGGGTTCGGCGCCGTTATCGGGGCTGAGAACGTAGATGTCTTCGCCACCGGGGCCTGCGGCCAGGACCATCCCCTCAGAGACGCCAAACTTCATCTTGCGCGGTGCCAGGTTGGCGACCAGGACGACCAGTTTGCCTTCCAGCTGCTCCGGTTGATATTTGGCCTTGATGCCGGCAAAGACATTGCGTTCGCCCAGCTCTCCCACATCCAGGGTGAGTTGCAGCAGTTTGTCGGCGCCTTCTACGTGAGCGGCCTTGGCAACGCGCGCCACGCGCAGTTTGACCTTCAGGAAGTCATCAATGCTGATGGTGTCATCCACCGTGTCGCCCGCCTTGTTGCTGGCTTTCGCCGGGGCTCTCGAAGCCTTGGAGGCGGCCGTAACCTCCTTTGAATCACTGAGCATGGCTTCGATCTGGCTGCTTTCTACCCGGCCAAGCAAGGGCTTGAACTTGGCAATGTCATGCTCCAGCAGAAGCTGCCCGGCATCGTCCCAGCGGAGCGGGTCGATCTGCAGAAACGCCTCTGCCCGCTCGGCCAGTGCCGGCAATACCGGCTTCAGGTACAGCACCAGCAGACGGAAGACATTGATGGCGGTGGTGCAGATGGCCAGCACTTCCTGTTCCTTGCCTTCTTCCTTGGCCAGTGACCAGGGAGCCTTGTCGGCGATGTAGCCGTTGGTATGGTCGGCCAGCGCCATGATTTCCCGCATGGCTTTGCCAAACTCACGCTGTTCGTAGAACTCGGCAATCCGCGGTGCGGCTTCCTGCACCTCGCGAACCAGCAGTGGGTTATCCAGCTCGGCGCTCAAGGTGCCGCCAAACTTTTTCACGAAGTTACCGGTACGGCTGGCGATGTTCACCAGTTTACCTACCAGATCTGAATTCACCCGCTGGACAAAGTCTTCCAGGTTGAGGTCAAAGTCATCCACACGGCTGGAAAGCTTGGCAGCAAAGTAATAACGCAGGTATTCGGGGCTGAGATGATCCAGATAGGTTCGGGCCTTGATAAAGGTGCCGCGGGACTTGGACATCTTGGCGCCGTTCACGGTGACAAAGCCATGGCTGTAGATAGCCGTTGGTTTGCGCAGACCGGCACCGTCCAGCATGGCCGGCCAGAACAGACCGTGAAAATTGATGATGTCCTTGCCGATAAAGTGATAGAGCTCGGCGTTGGATCCCTCTGCCCAGTAGTCGTCGAAGCTGAGGCCTTCGCGGTCGCAGTAGTTCTTGAAGCTCGCCATGTACCCGATCGGGGCATCCAGCCAGACATAAAAATACTTGCCGGGGTAACCGGGGATCTCGAAACCAAAATAGGGCGCTTCCCGGGAAATGTCCCAGGGTTGCAGGTCTTCGATCCATTCCTGCAATTTGTTGGCGACTTGCTCCTGCAAAGCGCCGGAACGGGTCCACTCGCGCAACAGCGGCTCGAATTTGGGCAAGTCGAAGAACAGCTGGGTGGTGTCCTTTTCTACCGGGGTGGCGCCACTGACGGCAGAGTAGGGCTCGATCAGCTCTGCGGGGGAGTAGGTCGCACCGCAGACTTCACAGTTGTCGCCATACTGGTCTTCCGCCTTGCACTTCGGGCAGGTGCCCTTGACGAAACGGTCGGCCAGGAACATGCCTTTCTGCGGGTCGTAAAGCTGGGTGATGGTCTTCTCGACGATGTAGCCTGCGTCTTTGTTTCGCTGGAAGACCATCTCTGACAGCGCCTGGTTTTCCGGGCTGTGGGTGCTGTAGTAGTTGTCGAAACGAATCTGGAAGTCGGCAAAGTCCTTCTCGTGATCGGCCTTCACCTGGGCGATCTGCTGTTCCGGGGTAATACCGTTCTCTTCTGCCTTGAGCATGATGGCGGTGCCGTGGGCATCATCGGCACAGACATAGGTGCACATCTGCCCGCGGAGCTTCTGGAAACGCACCCAGATGTCGGTCTGGATGTATTCAAGCAGGTGGCCCAGATGGATGGGGCCATTGGCGTAGGGCAGGGCGCTGGTCACCAGGATCTTGCGTGGCGTGTCACTCATGAGAACGGTGTCATTTATCCGGGAAATGGGGCGCCTATGATACGGCGAGACTGCACTATTTTCATCCCGTGCCTTCCGTTGGTGGGTTGGGTGGGGCCATTCGGTTGTAACGGGGCTACCGTTTTTGTGTACCACTGTGGCATGGTTGAGGTTTATCTCTCGGGTGATTCAGGGGAAAGTCCGCAATGACGCTTCGTTCACGTATCCGGTGGCTGTTGATTCTGTCAACGGCAGCCTGTGTGCTCGTGGCGCTGCTGGCGCTGGGGAGGGTCAATCACGGTTTGCTGGCCGCCATGCATCAAGAGGCGGCAGACCGGGAATTGAGTGTGGTGGAGGCTGCATTTCTTGATCAACTGTCGGTGTTGCGGGTGCGGGCTGAAGACTGGAGCCGTCAGCCGGATTATCCCCCTGGCAATCTGGGCGGGATCGGCCAGCTGGATTTGATGATCTCCCTGGATGGCCATCAGCTGGGGGGCACCCAGGGGATGAACGAAGCGGCTCTGCCGGCCTTTGAGCGGCTGGCGGTTCGCTTTGAAGAGGATGGCTGCTTTCCTATCTGGGGGGTGGTACAGGTCAACGGACGCCCGCTACTGTTCAGTACGGCTGTAGAGCAGGGGTGTCAGGCTTATCTACTCGGTATCTGGCTGGACAGTCACTGGCTTGCGTACCTGTCAGACCGGGTGGGACATGCGCTGTACGTTCGCCCTGTCCCTGAGGGCTTGCCGGTTGAGCGCGACCTGATCGAGGCCGGAGAAGCGGGCCAGCTGGGCCGTTTCCCGATTCCGGAGTATTTCGGTGGCCAACCACTTGAAGTGGTGGTGGAGCTGCCTGACGACAGTTTGGGAATGCAGAATACTGCTGTCGCGATCATGGGGATCATTCTTGGCGTTCTGGCCGGGATTACGGTGGCCGGGGTGTACTGGCGTATCCAGTCACTGTTGTTCGGGCGCCTTGGGTCCGTCCATAACGCGGTGCGTTCCATTGCCCGTGGGGGCACGCTGGATCAGCGTGTCCCGGTACTTGGCAATGATGAAATCGGCGAGTTGGCGGAAGATTTCAACGCCATGGTCGACAGCATTGATCATGCCCAGACCCAGCTCGCTTCTGCCCGCCGCCAGGCCGAAGTGGCCAGCAAGACCAAAAGCCAGTTCCTCGCCAACATGAGCCATGAGATCCGCACTCCCATGACCGCTATTCTCGGCTATGCCGAATTGTTGCGTGAAGGGCGGGGCAGTGATCAGGAGCGCCAGCATTACCTGAATATCATCCAGCAGAATGGCGATGCCCTGTTGGCGCTGATTAATGATGTGCTGGACCTTTCCCGCATCGAGGCCGGGCAATTGCATCGTGAAGAGAGCATCTTTTCAGTTCTGGCCTTGCTTGACGACATTGTTGAAAGTTTTCGCTTGCGGGCCGCAGAAAAGGGGCTGGAGCTGGCACTGATACAGGAAGATGAACTTCCCGCTGCGTTGAACGGCGATGTGTTCCGCCTGCGCCAGATTGTGGTCAACCTGGTGGGTAACGCGCTCAAGTTTACCGAGCAGGGCGCAATCCAGATCTACGCAAGCTGGCACAGTGATGCACAACGGCTGCAGATCCGCGTGGAGGATACCGGTATCGGCATCAGCGAAACGCAGCTGCAGACCATTTTTCAGCCCTTTACCCAAGCAGATGTGTCACACACCCGGCGCTATATGGGAAGTGGTCTGGGGCTGAGCATCGCCCGAGAACTGGCGCGGGCCCAAGGGGGCGATATCCGGGTGGTCAGCAACAGCCGGGGCAGTTGCTTTACCCTGGAAATGCCGTTCGAGATTGCTTCTGGCGAGGTCTCGTCTTCAGCCCCTGTCGTGGCATCGGGTGACCAGACGCTGCCCTCGCTGAGGGGGCGAGCCTTGCTGGTAGAAGATAACCAGGTCAATCGACTGCTGGTGAAAACCCTGTTGGAGCGGGCCGGGATGTCGGTGGTCGAGGCGGAAAATGGCCAGCAGGCCTGTGATCGTTACCAGGAGGATGACGGGTACGCCTTGGTGGTGCTCGACATGCAGATGCCGGTGATGGATGGCTACCAGACGGTACGGACCTTGCGGGCAAAAGGCTTTGCCGGTCCGGTACTGGCGCTCACGGCCAATGTGTTGGCGGTGGACCGTCAGCGTTGCCTGGATGCCGGCTGCGATGCCTTCATGGGCAAGCCGGTAAGAAGCCGGGAATTACTGCTGACGTGTGCTGATTTGCTGGACCAGTCGCTGGTCGAGCTGTAGTCAGGGAAGGGCAGGGCGCGGGTCAGGCGCTGCCCTTCGACATGGACAGCTGGGCCCGCTTGAGGGCTTCACTGACCTGCTGCTGGGATACCGGTTTGCTGAGGTAGTCATCCATGCCGGCATCGCGGGCTTTTTGCACGTATTCGTTGGTGGCATGCGCAGACAGCCCGATGATCCAGCAATGGGGCTGGCTGCTTTGCCGGGCTTCCATGTCACGGATCTCATGGGTGGCTTGATAGCCGTCCATGATGGGCATTTCGCAATCCATGAAGATGATGTCCCAGTAGCTGGGTTGTTCGCGCAGTAACCCCAGAGCTTGCTCCCCATCACTGACGAGAGTGGGCTGGATGCCAAGGGACTTGAGGATGCTGTCGATCACCAGCTGGTTGACCGGGTTGTCTTCTGCAACGACCACGTTCAGGTGGTTGGCCTTGTCGAGAATCACCGTTTGGGTTTCCTGCAGATGGGCGTCGTGACCGGAATCGTCCTTGCCGGTCAGCAGGCTGCGTTTGAGGGCCTGGCAAGAGAAGGGCGTCTCGATCATCAGCAGGTCTTCTGGCAGGGTTTCGCTCAGGGATTCCCCCGTGGGGTGCAACAACAGCAGGGTCGGTGACTGATAGTGGCTGCGTAGGCGCTCGACATAGTGCGGGTTTTCCATCACGGCCAGATCCGCTACGACAAAGTCCGCCGGCCGGGAGGGATTGGCCGGGTCCAGGGCGGTTTCCACATCGCGGAATTCCTGGGTCTTGGCGCCCCAGCGGCTGAGGATTTGCGACAGGCTCAGCAGCTGGGCCGGGGTGCTGGAGATGACCACGGCTGAGCGATTGCGCAGCGCCGGTTGCTGGCGCGACTTGACGGCTTCCACCGGAAGCGAGAGCCAGAACGTGGCGCCGCGGCCGAGTGAACTGGACACGCCGATGTCGCCGCCGAGCAAATCGGTGAGGCGTTTACAGATAACCAGTCCCAGCCCGGCGCCCGCATGCTTGCCACGATTGGGAAGTTCGTTGATGGTCTGGAACAAAGCCCCTTGCTGACCTTCGTCCAGACCTATGCCGGTATCGACGACCTCGATCATCAAGACGCATTGGTTCTGGTTGTTGACCGGCTGCTTGAGGGTCAGGTGCAGGGCGATATTGCCCCGCTCGGTGAATTTGAACGCATTGCTGAGCAAGTTGGTGATGATCTGTTTCAGGCGGATCGGGTCAGTGCGAATCTGGTCGGGCACCCGACTGTCGATGTGAATGTAGAGCGGCAGATTTTTCTCGCTGGAGCGCAATGCGAACAGCCTGACACAATCATCCACGATGCTTTCGACGGCAATATGCTGGTAGTCCAGCTCCAGCTTGCCGGACTCAATCCGTGAGTAGTCGAGTATGTCGTTGATTACCGTTAACAGGGATTGGGTGGACTGGTAAATGGTGCTGACATATTGGGCTTGTTGCTGGCTCAAGGGGGTCCGGCGCAGCAGGTCAGTCATGCCCATGATGCCATTCATCGGGGTGCGAATTTCATGGCTCATGGTGGCCAGGAATTCACTTTTGGCATGATTGCGAGCGCCTGCCTTGAAGGCTTCCATCTCTGCGATGGCCCGCTCGCGAATTGAATCCGAATGGGCTTCCTTGAGCCGATTGATGCGGCGGGCCAGTGCCAGAGACAACAATACGACTTCCAGGAATACGCCGACCTGTACCAGATTTTCCGTGATTGAGGTTCGCGGGATAAGCCCATATTTGTTTAGCACCATGGTGGCGGCGCCGACCATGAAGCAGCCCCAGGCGAAGGTAAAGATACGGGCATCGGGGTCGCCCGCGCGCAAGCGCAGCAGACCAATGGTAAGGATGCTGAAGTCCATCACCAGAATGGCGAACACAGAAATCGGAATCAGTGCCTGGCGACTACTGAATGGCGCTGCCAGAAACAGGATCGTACCCACCGCGACCAGGCCCCGCAGCCATACCGCCATTTTCGGTGCTTTTTCCTTTAGCGCCAGAAAATGCAGGGTAAACAGGGAAGGAAGCAATACCAGCAGCGGGAGCAGAAAGTGGATGATATAACTGCTGACGAGCGGGGAATTGGGCCACAGATAGCGTTGTGCATAGCCATGCAAAATGGCGAGAAAAAGGGTGATGGCCGTGGACCAGCAGACATACAGAAGATAGACCTTTTCCCTGACGGTAAAGAACAAAGACAGGTTATACAGAATCATGACCAGCATGCCGCCGAAAAAGATCCCTTGCACAATCGTCATATTTTGGGAGTACGCGGCAAATTGTTCTCGTGATTGCAGCGTCAGCGGCAATTGAATGCTGTGGGCAGAGGCGACCCGCAGATAGATATCACTGTTTTGACCGGCGGGCAGGGAAAGCGGAAATACCGGTGTAGGCTGCAGATTGGGGCGTAGCGAAAATTCCCGGTCCATACCGGCCTGATAGTGGGCAATCAGCGTGCCGCCTGCATCAATCTGATAGACATCAATCTCACCGAGCATGGCGTAATCCACGCGAAGCTGCCACTCATGGTGCAGATGATTCAGGTTGCGAACGGAAAAATGGAACCAGCACTGTTGTGAGGTAAACCCCAGGTTAGGGGCTTTGCCCCCGGCGGAGTGCCAGTTCAGGTCACTGCGCATCTGGATACCCGTAATGTCCGGAATATCCTCCGGAGAGGAACAAAAATATTGCAGCCCGTCATAGGGCTGTAGACTCTGTTGTTGTTCAGCAATAATCTGCGTGCCTGTACTGTCAGCTGTACTTGCAGAAGACAGGCACATCAGAAAGATGGCAACAACAAGATAAAGGGCGTATCCAGCGTCCTTGCACACTATGAATCGATCCTGGCAATAGGTAGGTAAGCTACTGAGATGCTAGCAGTGTGGGCCGGGGGGCTCAATCAAGGGGATAACAATGACAAGGATAGTGGAACGCTTCGCCGTCGGGCCGATAGTGGGGGAGGCCGGCAATACTCATGTGCGCCTGTTTGGTGCCTTGCCCCAGGGAACCCTGGCTGCCGGCAGCAAGTTTCTGTGGGGGCGTATCCGTTGGCGCCGCGAAGGTGAGCCGCAATGGTCCGACGCCCGTCGTTTTCGCTTGAATGGCAATTTTGATGGTTCCGGGGTGGTGATTCTTAATGATCTGGCGCCTGGTACCCGCTATCACTATCAGGCGGGTTGGGTTCCGGATGAAGAGCCGGCAGAACTGGATTGGTCCGCTGCCAGTGAGGGCACCTTTGTGACCAACCAGCCGGATGCAGATCAGACCCGCTTTCTGTTTGGCTCCTGTTGCTACCGGTTTGTGGGTTTTGACGGCAAGATCCAGGACGACAGAGCCGACAAGATCTTTGCCGAAATGTCTGACCTGTCCACCCGTGAAAAGCCCGATTTTGTGTTGTTTGGGGGCGATCAGGTTTACGCCGACTCCCTTTACAACATTGGTGCGGCGGATAATCGCGAAGAGTTTTCTTCCCTGTACCGGGAAAGTTTTGCCCAGCCCAACCTGGCCAGGCTGTTACGGGAAACCAACAGCTACATGATTCTGGATGATCATGAGATCGAGAATAACTGGCCGGAACGAGCCAATGCTGACCGCTGGACCAGCAAGTACCCGGCGGCCATCAAGGCGTACCAGATTTATCAGGCCTCCCATTCCCCGGCGGCCCCGCTCAATGAGGCTGGCACCTACCTGGATCGTGATCCGGATCGCTTCTGGTACACCTTTTCCCGTGGGCCTGCCGATTTCTTTGTGATGGATGTTCGTACTGAGCGGGTATTGAGCCGCTGGTCCTGGCAACGGCGCATGATCAGCGAAGAGCAGGAGCAGGCCTTTGTGCGCTGGCTGGACACGGATCCCGACAGGATCAAGGTACTGGTGACGTCTGTGGTGCTGTTTCCGGAGCAGCGCCGCCCGTTCCGTGGCAAAGATGCCTGGGAAGGCTTCCGTTATCAGCGACAGCGTTTGCTGACGGCCATGGCGCAAAGTCGCAGTCACAAGCTGGTTGTACTCAGTGGTGATGTCCATGCGTCGCTCTATGCGAACCTCACCCTCAATGGTGGCAAGCAGGTGCACAGTTGGACCTGTTCCGGCCTGTTCTGGCCCACCGCACTGATGGCGTTCCGCTGGTATCGGCCGATGATTCGGGTGCCTGGCCTGCTCTATGGCGGCTGGGGGCGTCCACTGGGGCAGGTGAATGTGCCGGGGCAGGTCTTCAGCGACAATGCGTTTTCCATGGTGGCCTTCACTGAAGAAGGGGCCCGCTTTGATCTTTATGACCGCAGACGGCGGCATGTGGCGGAGGCAAGCCAGGAAATCCGTTGGTCGTAAGCTATTGTCAGCGGCGTGTATAGCAAAAGGCTTACATGAAGTCGGGCGATTTGCGACTTAAGGCGTCGCACCAACAGGACTACAGTTAATCTCGCAAGGACGCGATAGAACACGGATGTTCAATTTCGGCCCGGTACAGCCCGCCCGCCATACCCCCAAAGATGGCGGGCGTTTCTTTTTCCCCGTTTTGCCTCTTCACATCCCATCAAGGATAATGCCCGCCCCAGAATACGGAGGCGACCATGTCTGCTAACGGTGAAGACCGCGATATCCTGAAAGCCAAACTGAACCAGGAAACCGCCAAGGCCAGCTGGGCCGAGTTGCAGCCCTTTTTTGCCCGCGGCCAGACCATCTATGTGGCGCCGGGTCTGGACCTTGTGGATGTGGCGGTGGCGTTTTCGGAAGATAACGCCGCCGAGATCAGTCTTTGGCGTGAAAAGGGGCTGGTCGACAAGGTGTCGGACCCGCAGGCAACACAGTGGTATGACGCAGACCAGACTCTTTGGAGTGTGGTGGTTATGCCCTGGGTGCTGGTACAGCCTGAGCGGCTACAGTAAGACACAAGTCCGGTCTTCCCCCGTCGTTTTTGCAAGGGTGGCAATCGTCACCAACCCCGGTATAGAGTGAACAAAAGGGCTGTGATGCCCTCACTCTGACGGATGCCGGAGGACTCGATGCAGGATGACATCGCCCAGCGTCAGGCCCTGTTGCAGGCGCAGCTGGAAAGTCTCGTCGCCGCACAGGTCAACCCCGAGGAACAAAGCCTGTTCCGTCGTTTTCTGGCCGCCTATTTCGAGATGGCCAGTCTTGCCGCGCTGACCGCACGTCCCCCTGAACAGCTTTTCCAGATGGCCTGGCAGCATTGGCAGCTGGCCCGCCACCGCGACCGCGAATTACTGATTCAGATCGAACCGCCGGCTCGTCCGGGTGACATGGCTTGCCTGCGAACCGTGGCTGACGACATGCCATTTCTGGTGGACTCGGTGGCGATGGCGGTGAGAGATGCGGGTACCGCCATCGACTGGACCATTCATCCGGTGGTGCAGCTACGGCGCGATGACAAAGGCCAGATCATCCAGGTGCAAGGGGTTGGCGACGGTGAACACCCTGCGGAATCGCTGATCCATGTCGAATTCGAGCCGCTGGGCAGTCCTGAGGCCTATGCCCGCTTGCAGGAGCAGTTGGAGCTGGTGCTGGGGGAGTTGCGGGTGGTGGTAGCGGATTATCCGGCAATGCTCGCCAACCTGCAGGCAACCCGTGAGAATCTTTCTGGTCATTTTCCGGAACGGGACCAGCAAGAACTGGAAGAAGCGGGTGCGTTTATCGAGTGGTTAAGCCAGGACCACTTTACCTTTCTTGGCTATGCCCGCTCCCATGCAGAGGCTGTGGATGATGGCATGCAACTGCATCTGGAAAATGATGCCGGCCTGGGCATTGCCAGGCATGGCAGCCGTTATGCCGATGCGGATGAGTTCATCGCCCCCCATGATGAAATGGCCAAGTACATCAGCCATGGCCGGCTGGTGGTCGTAACCAAGGCCAACGCCCGTTCTTCGATCCATCACCCTCATTACATGGATGTGATTTCCATCAAGCGGTTGGCGCAAGACGGAAGTGTAGAGGGCACGGACCGCTATATCGGCCTGTTTTCCCTGGATGCCTATATCAATCGTCCCCGGGATATTCCGCTGATTCGCCGCAAGGTGAACTACGTGCTGGAGCGGTCACGGTTGCCCGAGCGCTCCCATTCCGGCAAGCACTTGCGAGACATCATTTACCAGTTGCCCCGTGATGAATTGTTTCAGTGCAGTGAAGAAGAGCTCTATCACATCTGCATGGGCATCCGGGCCCTGCGTGACCGTCATCATTTGCGCCTGTTCATGCGCCGTGATCGTTACGGTCGCTTTTACTCCTGCATGGTCTACCTCAGTCGCGAGCGCTACTCACGTGAATTACGTGACCACGTTACCAATGAGCTGAAGAGCTTGTGTAATGGCTTGTCGGTGGAGCGCACGGTTGACTTCCTCCGTGAAGGGCTGGCGCGTATCCATTGCATTATCCGTATTCCCCAGGGAACGCATCTGGCCATGAGCGAAAGCCAGGTGGAGGAGCGACTGGTATCCGTGACGCGGTCCTGGTCGGATCAATTACGGGAGGTGCTGCACGAAGATGGCGATGAGGGAGTGAGCCTGGCGCGACGTTATGCCAGCGCCTTTCCGGTGGGGTATCAGGAAACCACGCGTGCCATGGAGGCTGCCGCTGACATTCACTACCTGTCGCAGTTGTCTGCCGACCAGCCGGTGTTGCCGTCTTTGGCGGTGGCCAGTGAGGAAGGGCCTGCCTGTCCCACCTGCTTGCGACTCTATTCCCGGGAAAAACCGATTGGTCTGTCGGATGTGCTGCCCATGCTGGAGCACTTTGGCTTGCGAGTGGTCAGTCAGGACCCGACCCGGGTGAGCGTGCGTGAAGAAGCCGATCAGTGGATCCAGGTGTTTGATGTCCGTGTCGCCGGCGATTGCGCGTTGGGTCCGGTCCAGCAGAAGCGCTATTTCGAAGAAGCCTTTCTTGTCTGTTGGCAGGGACGCATCGAAAACGATGGGCTCAACCGACTGGTGTTGCTGGCGGGGCTGGATGCCCGGCAGGTGGTTTGCCTGCGCACCCTGACAAAGTATCTGGTGCAAACCGGGCTGCCGTATTCGCAAAGCTATATGGAGCAGTTGCTGGCGGACCATGCTGTGATTGCACGGTTATTGGTGCAATTGTTCGAGAACCGTTTTGATCCTTCCTGTAGCGACAGCCAGCGCAGGGATGACGGCGTGAAACTGGCCCAGGCACTGGACCATCACCTCGATCAGGTGGCCTCTCTGGATGCGGACCGGGTATTGCGGGCGTTCCTGAGCGTTGTGCGGGCAGGCTTGCGGACCAATTTCTATCAACCGGATGAGCACGGGGATAGCAAGTCCTGGGTCAGTCTCAAGCTGGACCCGACGGTGGTATCCGAATTACCCAAACCGCTGCCCATGTTTGAAACCTTTGTGTACTCCCCGCAAATGGAGGGTATCCATCTGCGAGGCGGGCCGGTGGCCCGTGGCGGGTTGCGTTGGTCAGATCGTCGCGAGGATTTTCGCACTGAAGTGCTTGGCCTGGTCAAAGCCCAGATGGTCAAGAATGCCATCATTGTGCCGGTGGGTGCCAAGGGCGGTTTCGTGGTCAAGCAGGGGAACCCGGCGGACCGTGATGCCTGGCAGAAACAAGGGATCGCCTGCTACAAGCAGTTCATCCGTGGCCTGCTGGATATCACCGATAACCGGGAAGGGGAGACGATCGTGCCGCCCCCTGGGGTGGTGCGCCATGACAAGGATGACCCCTATCTGGTCGTGGCCGCCGACAAGGGGACCGCGACTTTCTCGGATATCGCTAACGGTCTGGCGGACGAATACGGTTTTTGGTTGGGCGATGCCTTTGCCTCTGGCGGCTCGGCAGGCTACGACCACAAGAAGATGGGCATCACCGCCCGCGGCGCCTGGGAAAGTGTGAAGCGGCACTTCCGTGAAAAGGGCAAGGACATCCAGAAGCAGCCCTTTACTGTGGCCGGTATTGGCGACATGGGAGGCGATGTCTTCGGCAATGGCATGTTGTTGTCGGAACAAATTCGGCTGGTGGCAGCGTTTAACCACCTGCACATTTTTATCGACCCGGATCCTGATCCGGCGGCCACATTCGTGGAGCGCCAGCGGCTGTTCAACACCCGTGGTGCCAGCTGGGATGATTTCGATCGTACTTGCCTGTCTGAGGGTGCAGAAGTCTATTCTCGCAGTGCCAAGAGTCTGACACTCAGTGAGCAAGCCTGCGAAGCCCTTGGGATCGCGCAGCGGACTCTGACTCCGGCTGAATTGATCACGGCGATTCTCAAGGCACCAGTGGAACTGCTCTGGAATGGCGGGATCGGCACCTATGTCAAAGGCAGCAATGAAAGCCATGCCCAGGTGGGTGACCGGGCCAATGAGGCGATTCGCATCAATGGCCGTGAACTGCGCTGCGAAGTCGTGGGCGAGGGCGGTAACCTGGGGCTGACTCAGCTCGGGCGCATTGAATATGCCCTGAACGGTGGGCGAATCAATACCGATGCCATTGATAATTCCGGCGGTGTGCATAGCTCCGACCGGGAAGTAAATATCAAGATTCCGCTCAACCAGCGCTTGCGCGATGGCCGCCTGGATCGGGACACTCGTGATCCCATGCTGGAGCGCATGACCGACGACGTGGCGAACTCGGTGCTGCGGGATAATTATGTACAAAGCCTGGCGTTGAGCCTGCTGGAATACGACGCCGAAAGTCGTCTCGACGAGCACGCCAATCACCTCCGGACGCTGGAGCGACAGGGTATCCTCAACCGGGCGGTGGAGTACTTGCCGGATGATGAAAGTCTTGGTGAGCGTCGCACCCGAGGCATGGGGCTGACCCGCCCCGAACTGTCAGTGCTGCTGTCGTACACCAAGAATGCGCTGTTTGATGCGGTGTTGGCGTCGGACGTGCCAGACGACCCGTTCTTCGATCAGGATGTGCTTCACTATTTCCCGGACGAAATGGTTCAGCACTATCGCGACGACTTGCTGCAACATGGCCTGCGCCGGGAGTTGATTGCCACGGTGCTGGCCAATGCTGTGGTTAACCGCATGGGATTTGCCTTTGTGCATCGTTTCGCCGATGAGCATGGCTTGTCCCGGCATCGTATGGTGAAAGCGTACGCCATGGCCCATGCCGTTTTTGATGGCGACCTCTACTGGGCACCGGTGGATGGTCTGGATGGGCAGGTGGACAGTCAGGTGCAGTTGCGCTTGTACGGCCGCGTGATTGGGCTCATGAAGCACATGACCACCTGGTTGCTGTTCTACAAGTGGGGGCGTCGCCCGGTGGCAGAGGCGGTGAATCGATACCGCAAGCCCATCGCCGAGCTGGAAGCCATGCTGCCAGAGGTCCTGCCGGGCAGTTACCGGGAAGAATGGCAGCAGGCGGTAGAGGGCATGGGGGACGATGGGGTTCCTGCCAAAGAAGCCCGATTGTTGGCCAACACCATGGTGCTGGGTAGCGCGCCGGATATTGTCGAGCTCGCCTCGCAGGCACAGGTGCCCCTCGCCATGGCGGCTCAGGTGTACTTCGCGGTAGGCGACCGGCTCAATATTCTCTGGCTGCTGTCGGCGATCATTGATCTGAATGTGCAAGGGAAATGGCAGGCGCTGGCCCGGGCCAATCTGCGCGAGGATACCTACCGCCTGCATCGGCAGGTGGCGGCCAAGGTACTGGAGCAGGAAGGCGATAGTGCCGATGCCCGGTTCACGGCCTGGCAGGAGAAATCCCGCAACAAGGTACAGTTCGGCATGCACCGGCTGCAGAGTCTGCAGGCGGACAGTCCCCATGATTTCATGACACTGGCGGTAGGGGTGCGTGAATTGCGCAAGTTACGCAGCCTGTAGGTGAAAACGCTCTGAGGTGACTGTGTTGATGGCCGTAATGGTGCAACAGACTTGAGCCCGGCCCCTCGCTAATATACTGTTCATATGGTCAGTATATTGAGGGGGCGATTATGCCAGCTGTCAACCGTGGCACTCTTAGCCGGATTCCCGGGCGCTTCGCCAGCCGTCACAGTGATTTGGACGAGGCGCCCCAGAATCGGCCCACCCGCTACCACCGTGAAATTGCCAAAAGTATTATTGTGACCAACCGCAGTCCGGATTTGCCTTTTTCCCAGAGCATCAATCCCTATCGCGGCTGTGAACATGGCTGCATTTATTGTTACGCGCGCCCGAACCATGCCTATGTGGATCTCTCTCCCGGGCAGGATTTCGAAAGCGAAATTTTCTGCAAGGAAAATGCCGCCGAGGTGTTGCGTGAAAGCCTTCGCAAGCCGGGCTATCAATGCCAGCCCGTCGTTCTGGGTACTGCCACCGATCCTTACCAGCCCGCCGAACGTGAGAGACGACTGACACGGGAGATGCTTCAGGTACTGGTGGATAGCCAGCATCCTTTCAGCCTGATTACCAAGAGTACCCTGGTGCTGCGGGATCTGGATCTGATTGCACCGATGGCACGGGCTGGACGTGCTTCGGTGACGGTGTCGGTCACGACCCTGGATAATCGTCTCAAGGCGCAACTGGAGCCACGTGCCAGTGGCGGCAAGGACCGACTGCGGGTCATTCGCGAGTTAAGCCGTGCGGGTGTGCCTGTGAGTGTGTTGGTGGCGCCGGTGATTCCTTTTATCAACGATCACGAACTGGAAGATATTGTCGGGCAGGTGGCCATGGCGGGGGCAGAGCATGCCGGCTATGTGGTGTTGCGGCTGCCTCATGAGGTGGGCCCCTTGTGGGAAGAGTGGCTGGCGGAGCACTACCCGGACCGGGCAGAGAAGGTCATGTCTGTGATGCGTGATTTGCATGGGGGGGCTATCTACAACAGCCGCTGGCATCAGCGGCAGTCGGGGCAGGGTGCCTGGTCACACCTGCTGCGCCAGCGCTTTGACACCGCCTGTCGTGCGGCTGGACTACAGGGGCGAGAGACTCTGGCGCTGGACACTAGCGGTTTCGTAGCGCCGGGCCCCCACGGTCAATTGGCACTCTGGGATGCTCAAAGCGCGGTGATTGGCCCACGGTGACAGGGGCTGAATGGGCTGTCGTGGTAGATTAGTTACCCAAGGTTACTTATTGGGGTGGTGGACTCGTCGACATGCTGCCCCACGACAGTCTATTCGGGAGAGTCGCATGCATGCTGTTTTGGTTACCGGTGCCAGCGCCGGGATCGGAGAAGAATTTGCCCGTCAGTTGGCAGCAGAAGGACAGCACCTTGTCCTGGTGGCACGGCGTCTGGATCGATTGGAGGCCCTGGCCAGTGAGCTGAAGGCGCGTCATAACATCGAGGTTGCCTGTATTGCTTCAGATCTGGCAGTGGCCGGCGCGGCGCAGGCACTGGTGAGTGAGCTGGACACGCGGGGTATTACCCTTGGCGGGTTGATCAATAATGCCGGTTTTGGCGACCGCGGGGGTTTTCAGGCGTTATCACTTCAGCGGCAGCTGGATATGATTCAGGTGAACGTCACGGCCTTGGTGGATCTGACCTGGCGGCTGCTGCCGGCTCTCAAGTCCCGGCCTAACAGCTTTGTCATCAATGTGGCGTCTACCGCGGCCTTTCAGGCCGGGCCCAATATGGCGGTCTACTATGCCAGCAAGGCGTTTGTGCTTTCCTTCAGTGAAGCCCTGCATGAAGAGCTCAAGGGAGAGGGCGTTGCGGTCAGTGCCTTGTGTCCGGGCGCCACGGATTCTGAATTCGCCAGCGAAGCGAATATGACCAATACCCTGCTATTCAAGGCAGGAACCATGACCCCGCAAGCAGTGGTCAGCAAGGCGTTAGCCGGAAGACGCAAAGCCATTGTTATCCCCGGTTGGAAAAACCTGATCACCGTCTGGCTGGGCAAGGTGTCGCCACGGGCAGTGACGCGCAAGCTGGCTGGTCTGTTGCAGCGATGAATCAGTGCCGCTTCCAGCGAGCCCGCTCGCCAGAGCAGAAGGCCCTGCGGCGTGCGCAGATACTTGATGCTGCGGCGGGATATTTTTCACGACAACGATTCGAGACCATCAGTCTGGTCGATATCGCACGTCAGGCCGGTGTCACCAAGGCTGCGCTCTATCGGTATTACCCCTCCAAGGAAGCCCTGTTTCTGGCGCTGTACCTCGGTGAACTGGAAGACATGGTGGCAGTGCCATTGCCGGAGGGGCAGGCGGGCCCCATGTGGGAACGCCTCAGCGAGCTATTGCTGAGCAGACCCCTGTTCTGTCGGCTGACGGCAATTCTTCACAGTGTGCTGGAGCAAAACCTGGATGCGGATCAGGCGCGCCGGTTTAAAGCGTCGTTACTGCAACATTTCACGATTTTAGCCCAGCGGTTGTCGGATCACTTCGGGTTACCTGTCGACAAGGCCGGCACTTATCTGCTGCAGGTCCAGCAGGCGCTTATCGGTTGCTGGGCCCTGAGTCACCCTGCGCCCGTGGTGGCGGACGTTATCAAACAACCTCCCCTTGATCTGTTCCAGGTGGATTTCAGGCTAGCCTTGCAAGCCCATCTGAAAGCACTCGAAGACGCGCTATGACACTAATCAGTTCCGCCAAAAACCCCGTGGCTACCCTGTTGTTGGCTCACGGCGCAGGGGCTCCCATGGACAGCCCGTTTATGGAATCGCTGGCAGCGGCGTTGGCTGACCGGGGAATTCAGGTGGTGCGCTTTGAATTCCCCTATATGCAGCGCAGACGCGAGGAACAGCGCAAGTTTCCCCCGAATCGCGCCCCCCAACTGCTGGAGGCCTTTGCCAGGCAAGTGGCCAGCGTTGAGCGGTCAGGCCTGCCCTTGTGGGTAGGTGGGAAATCCATGGGCGGCCGGATGGCATCAATGCTGGCAGCGGAGGGCGCGAGCGAGATCGATGGTGTCGTCGCGTTTGGCTACCCGTTTCATCCTCCCGGCAAACCCGAAAACACCCGAACGGAACACCTGGCATCACTCGCGGTGCCGATGCTGATTTGTCAGGGAGAACGTGACCCTTTTGGCAAGCCGGAGGAGGTGAAAGGGTATTCGCTGGATGAAGGGATCCGTGTTCAGTGGCTGGAGGGTGGAGACCATGACTTTAAACCGCTCAAGCGCAGCGGCAGGACGCAGCAGCAGCTAATAGAGGAAGCGGCGAGTAGGGTGTTGGCGTTTATGCAGCGCGAAAGCGAAGCGTAAGTTGCGGTGTCGACCCAGTGACAGGTCGGTTGCGGAAATTGGCAAGTGCCAATTTCCGCAGCGATGAATCACTTGGCCGGTTTTTCACTGACCCACAGGTTAATGGTGCCTTCTACGACCACCGTGCCGTCGTCACGCATGGCCTTGACGGTGACAGGCAGGTCACCCGGCTTCCAGTCTTCCGGTTTTACCTCGGCAGTGGCGGTGATGTTGCTGCTGGCCTTGGCGGTGTAATTCACGTTCATGCCTTTGGGGATCCAGCGCAGGTGCTTGGGAATCGACGATTCCGCCATGGCCCCCATGGCGCACTCGAGGGCATTACAAATGGCGATCACATGGACTGTCTGGATGTGGTTCTCCACCCCTTTGCGTTTTTTGAATTTCACTTCGCAGAAGTTGGGGCGCAATTCCGTGATGACCGGAGTGATGGTGGCAAAATAGGGGGCCTTGCGGCTGAACACCATGGAAAACAGCTTGCGACCGGCAGGCAGTTTCAGTGTTTTTTCATAAAGGTTGAGCAAGTAGTTGTCACTCATGACGGTTCTCCCGTAGATATTGCCGTCATTGTCCACGCCAAGGGAGGGGCTGCAATGGGTTTAGCGCGCCATTGTCACGCTCAACTGCTACCATGGCGTCAGGATCAGAATCAGTACAAGGGGTGGGGAAGTGAAGGTCACGCAATCTTGGAAAAGCGCCAGCTGGAAGGGCAAAACACTGGTGATTCTGGCGTTGTTGTTCGTGCTGTATACCTTGGTGGGTTTCTTTGTGGTGCCGGGGCTGGTCAAGGATAACGCCCGACAGGCGCTGGCTGACCTGACGGGGCGCGACGTCACCATTTCCGAAGTGCGTTTTAACCCTCTGGTACTCAGTGCAGAGATCGATGGCTTTGCCATTGCGGATCAGCAGACTGAGGTGCTGGCCGGTTTTGATCGTCTGTATGTGAATTTTCAGCTCTCTTCCCTGTTCCGCTGGACCTGGTACTTCGACGAGATCAGCGTAGATGGTCTGACGTTACGGGCCCAGCGGAATCCCGAATCCGTTTTCAATTTCGATGATGTGATCGCTCACGCCCAGGCGCAGTTTGCCGAGGACCCGGCAGAGCCTGAGCCGGTGGGGAGCGATGAGGAAGAGGGCGGGTTGCCTAGCCTGGCTATTGCCACCATGACGCTCACCAATGGTGACCTGCGCTATACCGAGGCCACCGGCAAGGAGCCGCATCAACTGGCTTTGCCCGTGGCATTTACCGTCAGCAATTTCTCGACGGTGTCGAAGGGCGAGGGCCAGAATGATTATGCCATTCGCCTGGAAGGCCCGGATGGCGGGGTGTTCGACTGGAATGGCCATTTCGAATTCAGCCCCTTTGTTGCCAATGGCCGGTTGCAGGTGCAAGGGGTAGACCTGGTTTCACTGGCCAGGCTCGGGGCAGAACAGGTGCGCTTCACTGTGCCTTCGGGCGAGCTCGATGTGGAAGCCGAGTATGCCTTTAATGCCGAGCCTGATGCTCAATTGACGGTGAGCAAGGGCCAGGTGGTGCTGCGCGATCTGGCAATTCAGAACCCTGCGGAGGAGACCCCAAGCCTGTTGCTGCCTCAGGTAAAGGTGTCCGGTATTGCGGTGGATACCCTCTCGCAGACGGTGAACATTCCTGAGGTGCTGGTCAATCAGCCGCATATTCGGGCCATCCTGGGGAGTGCTGGCCTTGATCTGGCGACGCTGTTTCTGCCTCCGGATCCCGATGAGGCTGAAGAGCGTAAGCAGGTCGTCAAGGAAAAAGCCCAGCAGGCGGCAGAACGGATTGCTGACGCAGAAACCCTGTGGGTGGTTCGTCTGGATGCCTTGAAAGTGGACGGCAACCGGTTCGAGTTTGTGGATCGCACCCTGAACCCGGCGCAAACCGTGGTGCTGGAAGAAGGCGTGTTTACGCTCAAGGATCTGGTGGTCGGAGAAGAATCGCCGTTCAGTTGGGAAGGGGCGGCCACTGTGCTGGGTGAAGGCAAGTTGAGTCACACCGGGAAAGGCCAGCTCGCCCCATTGTCCATCAATACGTCGGCTTCCCTCACGGCGCTTCCGCTGGCGCCGTTGTCGCCGTGGCTGGAGCGGGAGATGCCGCTGCGGCTGGCGGCGGGGTCACTGGGTCTTGAATTGAACACTGTGGTGGAAGGGGAATCACCGGATATCACGGTGACAGGGGATGTCGCGGTGGACGGGGTGTACCTGCTGGAGAACGGTAGCCCGCTGCTCAAACTGAACCAGACCCGAATCAAGGGCCTGTCGTTGTCCACTGCCAACCAGCAGGTCGGCATCAACGAGATTGCGCTGACGGGTATGGATATGCTCCACCGCATTGATAATCAGGGGCGAGATGCTTCTGCGCGCATTGAGGCAGGTACCCGCCCGGCCTCCGGGGCACAGGGCAGCGAATCGTCGGCGCCCTGGCAAGTGGGCATCAAGCGCGTTCGCCTGGTGGGCAGCCAGGTACGCCATGAAGACCTGTCGGTGAGTCCGAACTTCAAGATCGGCTTGTATCAGCTTTCCGGGGTGGTCAGTAATTTGAGCACGCGTCCAGGCAGCCGGGCGAGTCTGGACCTGAATGCCCAGGTCGATCGTTATGCGCCGTTCAGTATCAAGGGCAGCCTGTCACCGGAGCCTTTGTTCACTGATATGAATGTGTCTCTCAAGAACTATGAAATGACGGGCTTGACCCCCTTTACGGGCCATTATCTGGGCTACAAGGTAGAAAAAGGTCAGTTGGGCGTGGACACGGAAGTGTCCATTGAGAATCGCCACCTGGACAGCGTCACAGATATTCAGGCAGACCAGTTTTATCTGGGCGAGAAAGTTCCGAGCGACGAGGCCGTCAAGGCGCCCGTCAAGCTGGGCCTGTCCGTGTTGCGCAGTCGTTCTGGTGAAATCACCCTGCCGGTGAAAATGTCCGGTGATCTTGATGATCCGAGCTTCAGTGTCAGTGGCATGATTCTGAAAGTGCTCACCAATATCATCGTCAAGGCTGCCACGGCCCCATTCTCTGTGCTGGCCGGGCTGGCCGGAGGGGAGAACCTGGAGCAGATCACCTTCACACCGGGCAGTGCCGAGGTGGGCCCCCAGACGCTCTCGTCTCTGGATGCGTTGTCCAAGGTGCTGGTGGAAAAACCGCACCTGAATATCGGATTGGTCGGTACTACCAACGCGGATGACCGGACAGCATTGGCGGCGCAACGTGTTGGTGATGATATTGATGGCAGTGACTGGACCAGTATTGATGTTGCGGTTCAGGACAAACGTTTGCGCCGCAAGCTGATTCGCCGCTATGAATCGGAGACGGACAAGGAGGTTGAGACGCTGGTCAGTGCGCCGTTGCCCGAAGAGGAAGAGGCCGCCGATGCGATCCTGGCCCGTGCGGCCTGGGATGCCATGGTGACCCAGGAAGCGCAGGCGGTGACCCGTGAGCAACTGGTGGAGTTGGCCCGGTTGCGTTCAGAGAATGCCAAAGCCGCGCTGGTACAGGAATTCGAGGTTGCCCAGGCCCGAGTCTATCTCAATGAATCCCGATTGGACGGTGAAGTGTCTGGCCTGACCCTGACCCTGGAAAAATAACCCATGGCAGTGGTGTGGAGTGCGGATCGCGATGGTGTGCACTACGAAGTTCGCCAGGCTGGGAAAACGCTACGCCTGTATGCCAACGGCATTCAGCATTCCGAGTTTCATCCCGGACGCTTGCTGACAGGGAGCGTCTGGGATTTGCTCTGGTTGCCGGCCCTGCTGCATGAGCCCAGCCAGTGTCGACGTGTTCTGGTATTGGGACTGGGTGGGGGGTCCCTGATTCCCCCGTTGCGCCGCTTGATTGACCCGGAGATTCTGATGGCGGTGGAGCTGGATGCGCCGCATCTGGAGGTTGCCCGCGAGGTATTTGCCATTGAGTCGTTTGGGGTCGACACCTGGCTGGCCGATGCCAGGTTATGGCTGCAGGCCTACGATGGTCCTCCCTTTGATTTGATCATTGAAGACCTGTTCGCGCCCAGCAATGATCAGGTGACTCGTGCCGTAGCGGCGGACCCTGAGTGGTTTGCCTGTCTGGCGGATAACCTGACCCCGACGGGAACACTGGTGATGAACTTCGGCGACTGGCAGGAATACCGAGATAGCCCGGTGGCTGCTGACTGGCCATTGGCCGAGCATGGTTTTGCCAGCCGTTTCCGGTTGTCCTGCAGTGATTGTCACAATGCCGTGATGGCGTTTACCCGTGAGCCCGCGCGCAGTATTCACCTGCGTCGACGTATTGCCAGCACGCCTGAATTGAACGGTTTTCTGGCGAAAAGGCGGCTGGATTACCACATCCGGCAACTGGACTGATCTCTCGCCGCTTTCTTCTGTTCTGTTTTCGCGTTTCTTCTCTGTCACTGCGTGAGCGGACTACTCAAGCAGTGACAAGGAATACAGGCTCTGGCTCTCTGCCTCGGTTAACAGCAGGGCACTGCGGGGCTTGTCATCGTGCAAGCCGATCAGGATCGCCCGGTAGGTGAGCACCGCTTTTACGTAGTCCCGGGTTTCCCGGAACGGAATGGATTCTATCCAGACATCGGCGGCCACTGCCTTGTCATCTTCTTCCAGCCAGCTGTTCAATCGATGCGGGCCAGCATTGTAGGCGGCCAGAGCCAACAGCCGATTGCCATTGAACTGTTCCAACAGGCCAGCCAGGTAATGGCTGCCGAGGGCGATGTTGAGGTCCTTGTCGTACAGCTTTTCCTGATCCGGCCGCGCATGGCCGCTGTCCCGTGCCACATTGCGCGCAGTGGCAGGCATCAGTTGCATCAGTCCGCTGGCGCCCACCGGTGAACGGGCACGTGGATTAAAGGCGCTTTCCCGGCGCGAAACTGCCATGGCAAGCCACGGATCCAGATCATTCTCGCGGCCGGCTTTTTCGAATGTCTGTCGATAGGCCGGCGGGAAACGCCAGGCGAGAGTATCCCAGGCCTTGGCCTGAATAGACGCGGCCACGGCCATGCTGTACCACTGCTGTTCAAGGGCATACTGGGCAAGCTGTCGTTGCTGCTGCTCATTGCTGTGCCACATCAGCCACATCCACTCTTCGTGGGCTGCACGGTCTTCCCCCATGTCGAGCAGCATGCCGATACGCGCTGCCGCGGGAGGGGGAGAGAAATCCTCCCCCTGGACAAAGGTGGCAGTGGAAAACTGATAGGGCTCGCCCAATTGGTCTGCTGCCAGAAAGGCATAAAAATTCCGGCCTTTGGCGGCTTGCTGCAGCAGGGTGCGGGCGGCGTCAGGCTCTCCGTTTTGTTCCTGGGCCTTGGCCAGCCAGTATTGCCAGCGTGATTCCTGCCGTTCTGTCTCAGGCATCCGCGTCACCCAATGCTCAACGCCCGGCCAGTCTTGCTCGATGATGGCGCGGCGGGTCCGCTGGATCAGCAGTTCCGCGTCGGCATGCTGATCCAGCCATTGGTCCAGCCATGGCCGGTTTTCTTCAATGCCGCGAATAGTGGAGTACCAGGCAAGGCGCCGGGCGAGTGTTTCTCGCGCGTCCACATCGGGAATGTCTTTCTTTGCGTGCTTTTCGTACCACTGGCGGGCGGCGACCGTATCCGTCTGGATCCAGCGATAAACACCAGCCTGCAATAGTGCCTGACGCTGGGTGGGGGGCAGTGAGTGCGGTAGTGACTGCAGCTGCTCCGGTGAGCGGTACAGTGTTTTCAGTCGGCGGCTGGCATCCTCATAGGCACTGCCATCCAGCTTGCGGTCCAGGTAGCGCATCAGGCTGTACTGGCCCGCTTCAAATGCCAGTTGCTGGCGCTCCCAGATCGCGGTGTCATCGATGATCGCTTTCTTCTGGGCAGCCTCGAACAGCGGGTCGCAGGCATCGGGCAGCGAGCGGCCATGGGCCCAGATGTCCCGGGCACTCTGCAAGGCCTGGGTATCACCCTGAGCCACTTTGGCGCGATAGTAATAGCATTTCAGGCTGGTGGCAGACGGTGGCTGTTGCCAGATGGCGAGCACATCGTCCCAGCGCTCGGCCTTGCCATAGGCCACCAGAGCCAGCTGTCGAATATCCGTAGGGAGCGGTGAGTCGGGGTAATCCCGGACGTAGTCATTGATCCGCTGGGGATTCAGGTTTGGTAGCGCAGCGCGCAGGCGATGAAAATCCAGATAGGCCTGCAGTGGGTGTTCGTCCCCCAGCTGCTTTTCCATTCGGGAGAGGGTCTCCCAGTCGTCATGTCGCGCTGCATCCAGTGCCTGGCGGAAGTTGCCGCTGTCCGTGGCGGCAAAAACCAACGAAGAAATCAGGTTGCAGGCCAGCAGTACTACAGCGCGGGTGAAGGGCGCAGTGCCAACCATGAGGGTCTCCACATCGTCAGAATGATTCTGATTCTACGCAAACCGGGGGGGCAGAGGGGAGAGATTGTGTAAAACTTTCGCGGGCAGTGGCTGCGGTCTCACAGGGAGTATGCGCTATACTGCAGCCCGTTTTTATTGGCAATGTTGGCGCACGAATGATGGAAAACACTACCCAGTTGTTAGTTCGGCAGGATGAGGCTTTGGCAGGCCGTCAGGTGCTTGTGGTGGAGGCCAATGATCCTGCGTTGACCGGGTTGAATATCGATGCGCAAATTCACGTGCATGCGGATGACTTTACCATCGGCGCCCATCAGTGGTCGCCACTGCCTTCGGTGGCCGATGAAGTGGATTTGCTGGTGTTGCCATTGCCCAAATCCATCGACCGACTGCGTTTCTTGCTCAATGGGTTAGCCGGTGCGCTGGGTAAACCGGTGGAGTTGTGGCTGATTGGACCCGCCAAAGGCGGCATTCGCGGGGCGCTCAAGCACCTTGAAGCCCATGTGGATGAGGTCGAGCTGGTGGATAGTGCGCGGCACTGCAAACTGTACCGTGGCATGCTACAGCCCGGTGCCAGCCAAACTCTGGAGGCCTGGGGGCAGAGTATTGCCGTGGGGGAGTTGACGGCGGTGAGTTACCCCGGGGTCTTCAGCCATGGCCGTTTGGATGAAGGGTCCCAGCTCTTGTTGGATGCCATGGCGGGTCATCGTTTGCCTTCCCCCGGCAAAGTCATTGATATGGGCTGTGGCGCCGGTGTGCTGTCGATTTCCCTGGCGCGGCAAGGCTGGCAGGTTCAGGCCGTGGATGTGAGTGCCACTGCGGTAGCGGCATGCCAGGCGAGCCTTGAGAAAAATGACCTTCAGGGTCGGGTCATGGGGGGAGACTTGTTTTCACCGGTATCCGGTCGTGTGGACATGATTGTCACCAACCCGCCGTTTCACGACCGACGTCAGCGAACCACGGACATTACCCGCCGATTGATTGCCGACGCCCCCAGACACCTGCGAGAGGGCGGTGAGATCTGGTTGGTGGCCAATCGTGAGTTGCCCTATGCCCAATGGCTCGATGATGCCTTCGGGCATGTTCAGGTGGCAGCGGAAACCAACCGTTTTCGGGTGTATCGGGCTGTCTGATCAGCGTCATCCCGTCACAGCATTAAAGCATTTTCTCTGTGGCCATCCAGGTGATGCAATTCTCGACCATGGTGGCCAGTGGGACCTGATCATTGAACCCCAGCTCCCGCACTGCCTTGCTGCCGTCGGCATGTACACGGCTGGTCACCAGCGCGACCTTCTCGGGTGTCAGTCGTGGCTCGTTGCCGGTAAACAGGCTGGCAATCGGGTAAAGCTGCCCGGCCAGTCGCAGGACGGCAGGCGGCACGGTTCTGGATGGCGCTTTGCGGCCAAGCCGGCCGGCGATGGTCTGTACCAGCTCCAGAAAACTCGCCTCTACCCCGGCAAGGATATAGCGCTCGCCGCAGGCTCCCCTTTCCTGTGCCGCCAGATGCGCGCGGGCGACTTCCTCGACGGCGCAGAAGTTGCCGCCCCCCGGCGGCACGCCTGGCAGCTTGCCATCGTTGATCAGTTTGATCATCTGTGACCAGTTGTGGGTGTCGCCGGCGCCGATGATTCCGCAGGGGTTCAGGATCACGGCATCCAATCCCTGCTTGATACCGTTTTCCACTTCCTGTTCGGCGAGAAACTTGGTGCGGTTATAGCTGATCCAGTCGCTGGCCGCGTTGGACGGTGTTTCCTCGTTGATGGGACTGTCCTGGATACCCCAGGCAGAAATGGACGAGGTGTGGATAAAACGCCCCGCCACATTTTTTAGCGCGGCGCTCACCATGGCTCGGGTGCCCATCACATTGTCACGGTACTGCTGTGCGTTACCCCGGCGCCACAGGCTGGTATTGCCCGCCACATGGAAGACCGCATCAGGGGCTGGCGGCATCACCAACGCCAGTTCGGTGGCATTATCCAGTGGCGCCTGGACGACCGATACGCCCCTGGCCTGAAGCGCGGATGCATCGCTGCGAGGCCGGATAACGGCCGTGACGTCCCAGCCGTTGTCGAGTAGCTGTTCTACGATATGCCCACCCAGAAATCCCCTGGCTCCGCTGACAAACGCGACTGGCATGTGTTTCTCCTTATTAGTGGCCATCGTTGAGATGGCTAAACGCCGTTGACGAAAAGTGTACCGCCTTTGCGCCCAAGTGTGACGAAAACTACGAGGAAGGACTGGCCAACTGGCGGCCTTTTGACTATATTCCCGTTTCTCTCGGCGGGTGTAGTTCAATGGTAGAACGGCAGCTTCCCAAGCTGCATACGAGAGTTCGATTCTCTTCACCCGCTCCACTTTCTTTTGCATCCGCCTGCTTGTGCTGCTGTCAAAGATCGACGGCAGCCTTTCCCGAAAGCCATCTCTACAGGGCGGACATCAGCTCCTGCCATCGTGTGGTGTAGGCAGGGGAGAGCTGCTGCTGCTTCATTCCCCATTCTGGTCTGTGTGCTTCCATACCCTGGGCGGCCAGCCATACCTTGCCGATCCCTTGCTGATTGATGTTGTCGAGTGTGGCCATCAGGGTGTCGGTTCGGGCGCGGGCGGGTGGGTCCAGCAAGCTGTTCTGCTGGCAACCGGGGGCGGCAATATCGTGTATCAGGATGCCGGCCTTGGCATAGCGGTAACCGTCTTGCCAGATGCCGTCCAGCAACTTGCGGGCCATGGCCAGCAGGTCCCGGGCATCGGCAGTGGGGGTTGGGAAGTGGCCTGTTGCCTGGTTGCTGTAGCGGGCTTCACCGGGGGTAAAGGGGCTGGTTTGGATAAAGAGGCTGAGCTGGGAGGCCAGGCTGTTCTGGCCGCGCAGTTTTTCACCGGCACGCCAGGCGTGGGTCGTGATGGCGTGCTGCATGATGGTCTTGTCGGTGACCCGTTCCCCGAATGAGCGCGAGCAGATGATCTGTTGACGTGGCGCCGGGATGCTCTCCAGTGACAGACAGGCATTGCCGTTGAGTTCTCGCACGGTGCGTGCCAGTACAACACTGAACTGTTTCTGTATCTGCTCAGGCTGGCACCGGGCCAGGTCCAGGGCGGTGTGAATACCCTGTTCCGCAAGGCGTTTTCCGAGCCGTCGTCCCACTCCCCAGATGTCGGTTACCGGCACCCGCTGCATCAGTTTCTGTTGCCGTATCGGCTCGTTTAGCACGACCACGCCGCCCGTGGCGGGCCATTGTTTGGCTGCATGGTTGGCCAGTTTGGCCAGGGTTTTGGTGGGGGCAATTCCCACGCAGACGCTCAATCCCTGATGGCGACCAATGGTGTGACGGATCCGTTCGCCGAGCGGTTGCAGTTGTGGCAGGGGGATGCCGCTCAGTTCCAGAAAGGCCTCATCAATGGAATACACCTCCACGGCGGGGGCCAGTTGTTCAAGGGTGGCCATGACCCGTGCAGACATGTCTGCGTACAAGGCGTAGTTGGAAGAAAACACGGTGATGCCGTGTTGTTGCACGGCATGGCGAATTTTGAATGCCGGAATGCCCATACGAATGCCGAGGCGTTTGGCTTCTGCGGAGCGAGCGACGACACAGCCATCGTTGTTGGACAGAACCACCACCGGTTTGCCGCGCAGATCCGGCCGGAACAGGGTTTCGCAGGAGGCATAGAAGTTATTGCAGTCTACCAGGGCGTACATATCACTTGCGCCGGGTCTGGTGGATGACAAAAGTGACCACGCCAAAGAGATCGAGCTGACTGTTGTCATCCAGCATCAGGGGAGGATAGGCCGGGTTGTGGGCTTTCAGGCAGGGGGTGGGGTGCAGGCACAGCTCCTTGACGGTGAATTCGCCATCCAGGGCTGCGACGACAATATCCCCGTGGCGGGCCTCCAGTGCCCGGTCGATGACCAGTATGTCGCCGGAAGAAATGCTCGCCCCGAGCATGGAATCGCCGCTGGCACGGGCAAAGAAAGTGGCATTGGGGTGTTCGATGCACAAGGTGTTCAGATCCAGCCGCTGTTCAATATGATCCTGGGCAGGAGAGGGAAAGCCAGCCGGGATGCGAGAGGCATACAGGGGACGCTCGAGTGGTGGCATCTCGTGGGCGGGAGAAAGAAGAGAGACAGGCATGGTGGGGCGCTCCGGATATACTGTTCTTATGATCAGTATATCCGAAAAGGCCCAGAGGCAATCAAGAGTCTTGTAATGAGTGAGGAGAAGAGCTTCTCAACAGCCTGCTAGACCGGGATGGTCAGATAGCGACGCCCCAGCTCGAACAGGGCACGAACTTCCAGCATTGCGTCGTGGCTGCGCAGGGCATCGCTGGCCATGCGGATCACCGGATAGCGGTGGGCCCAGGCACAACTTTGCACGTAATGGCTGCGGGCGCAGCTAGGGTTGAGGGTGTTGATGGCCAGAAAGCGCTCCTGCTCATCGTTGTACAGGACGTAGCCACGGAAAACCGCATGTTGGGGAAGGCCGACTTCATCAAGGAAGTCCGGGAGCCAGTTCTGGGTGGTGTCTGTATTCATGTTGCCCTCAATCGCGTCAAGGCCATCTGCCGATATGACCTTACGATAGGGGAGAAGTTGCACAGGGTCGGTCGGTTTTGTTTGCCGAATTGTCAGTAGTTTGTGACGGGGTTCGGGTTCTTGGTAAATGGGTAGCGTCAGCGCTGCGCGGAGAGCTGCTGCAGGCACTGGATGAGGGTGTGGCGGCGTAGGGGCTTATTGAGGACCTGGTTGATCCCGGCTTCGCGAACCAGGCGGGCATCGCTGTTCAGAGTGTGGGCGGTCAGGGCAATGACGGGGCAGGGCGGAAGCCCGGCTTGCTGTTCATACTGGCGAATGGCCCGGGTGGCATCGGGGCCGTCCAGTCCCGGCATTTCCACATCCATAAAGATGACATCAAACTGGCCACGCTGTTGCTGGTAGGCCTCCAGCGCAGCCTGCCCGTCGTCACAGATGGTGGCCTCCGGCAGGGACAGGGACCTCAGCAGGGCTTGCAGCACGGAGCGATTCACCGGGTTATCCTCGGCCACCAGCACACGGAGGGGGGGCAGGGCCGGGGAGGTTGCAGGCGCACGGGTGTCTTGTCCTGGTTGGGCCTCATGGGCCAGTAACCGGTACAAGGCTGTGCGGGTGACCGGTAGGCGAAGGTAGTGCAGCGGGGGGGAATCCATGTCTTCATGGCAGATAAAAATCGCTCTGTCCTGCCAGCCTGAAGGAGTGGCCTCGGTGCAGGTCTGGCCATGAAGCAGGTTGATATCGATGAGGGCAATGGCGGATGCCGGCGCGCTGTCGAGCATAGCCAACGACGCTCCACGTAACGGGCGGCCATTGGCCAGATTCAGCATGCGAGTCAGGGGCTGCTGCAGGGCATCCTGTTCACTGATGACCAGCTGGGGGGAACCGCCCAGGTCCGGCAGAGTGGGTTGATCGGGGGCGGGGGTCAGGGGCAGCTGCAGGGAAAAGGTGCTGCCTTTACCCGGAATACTGTCGACGGACAGGGTTCCCTGCATGATCTCGCTCAGTGAGCGGCAAACGCTCAGGCCCAGTCCGGTGCCGCCGAAACGGCGCGCGGTACTCTGATCCGCCTGGGCGAAGGCGTCGAAGATGCCGGCCTGTTGTTGTGCACTGATACCGATACCGGTGTCTTCGATCTCAATGCGCACCCCCTGGGGATGATCCAGCGCCCGGACAATGATGTGCCCCTGCTCGGTGAACTTGATGGCATTGCTGATCAGGTTCATGAGGATCTGACGTAGCCGGATCTCGTCCCCCATAATGATTTGGTGGTCTTTGAGCAGTAACTCACAGGCCAGCAACAAGTGCTTCTTTTCGGCTTGCCCGGCGTAGGCACACAGGGTGTCCTCAATGAGGCCGACCAGATTGACCGGTCGATGCTCCAGCTTCAGTTCTCCCGCCTCAATCTTCGAGAAATCGAGAATATCGTTGATGATGGCCAGCAGGTTTTCGCTGGATTGCTGCATCAGCTTCAGATAATGCGCCTGGCGGGGGTTCAGGGGAGAGCCTTGGAGCAGGTCCAGCAGGCCGATGATGCCGTTGAGGGGCGTACGGATTTCGTGGCTCATGGTCGCCATGAAAGTGTTCTTGGCATCGTTGGCGCTTTCAGCCCGAATGCGTCGCTCTTCATTATCCAGCCGCAATTCCCGCTCTTTCAGGAGTGCCTGGTCGGCGCTCTGTCGTGCCTGGATGTCTTCCAGTAATCTCAGCCGCATGGTCTCAAGCGCAGCGGCAATATTGTCCAGTTCGTCGTTGCCGGGCTCGGTTTGGCGCGGAATGGGGTGATGCAGGGAAGACAGGGTCAGTTGCCGGGTGGCATCGGCCAGTTTTCCCAGACGACGGGTTAGTAACTGGCGTAACAGGATGATAATGAGCACGGCGCTGATCAGCGCCTGCATGGCCAGAAAGATCACCAGGAAGATGGTCTGCTGACCTAGCTGTTGGTAGAGACTGTGCTGGGAAATACCCAGCTCCAGTGTGCCAAGGGGCTCAATTTCACCACTGCGCCGTTGATAGGTCAGGGCAAAACGGTGCGGTTCCTGCGGAAGGTGGGCGGCACTGTCACTGGCGCTGAGCATTTTGCTGCCGCCGTTCCAGTCCTGCCAGCGGATCACGGCATATTCCACATCGGGCAGGCTGACCAGGGCATTGAGCTGCACACGCAGCTGCTCTTCATCGAAGTTCCACAGTGAGCGGGACAGACCGGGCAGCGTGGTGAGTTCGATCTGGGCGAGATTCTGTTCCAGCCGCTGGGTGCCCTGGTGATATTCGCGTACCACAAAGAGCGCGATGCTGATCAGCATGACCAGCAGGCTGACCAACAGGATGGCCCCCGCCAACCGTAAGGCCAGCGGGTTATGCCTGGAAAAAGGGGTTAGCAAACCGCGCAAACGTTCTCTCCCTGAAACCCTTCCGACGCTGCGCGGGGTCAGGCAGGCCTACACGACAGACATCGGTACCTGGTCAAGCATACGCTCTTCGATGCGGTCCAGGCGAGCACGACAGTCGCGGAAGGTGCGGCTGATGGTGGTGGTGTTGGCAACCATGTCCACTTTGGGCCAGGTGGCTTTTTCACCGCGGCGAATGAAGGTTCGCACGTCTTCCAGGGTCGCGTTGCTCAGCACTTTCAATGCATTGAGCGGCTGGCGGGGCGGAATCATGTTGATGTCGCCCATGTATTTCTGGCCGACCATGCTTCTGGCTTTGTCGATAATCAGGCCCAGGTCGTTGGAGGCGACCCGCTTCTGCACCACATCCAGTCCATAGCGAACATTCATGGAGACGTTTTTGAGTGCCCAGTCACCGACCATGCGCAGGGTGCTCTCTGCGTGCTCGTTACGTGACAGGAAGGGCACAACGTGAGGATTCGTCTGGCTGACAATGGAATGGTTCACTCCATACAGGCGTGCCAGTCGCTGGATGGGCAGATCGTCAACGATGGAGCCATCAACAAACTTCCGCCCCGGAATATAGGGAACACGCTCACCGTCGATATTCTTGGCCCACAGGGAAACGGGTGGGTAGATACCGGGGATGGCGCAGGACGCCAGCGACGCTTTGCGAATCAACACATTGGGTGAAGTACGCCAGTTGAGCAGGCGGGCGTGCTGGTTGCGATCGTAGGGGCTGACGGTGATGTTGATTTCACGGCCGGTGTGGCGGTAGGCCTCTTCGAAGGTCATATCGAAGATGTTTTCTTCAAGACAACCTTCCAGGTGATCGCCATCCAGCACCGGGGTGCCGCGCAGCAAGCCTTTCCAGCCGATCACCTTGAAGGCTTCCAGATAGATGTTTTCCGGTTCGAGCTTGGTTTTCAGCTGTTCGTCGTTATGGGTGCCGACCACGGACGCAATGATACTGCCGGCACTGGAGCCGGAGATGACCGAGGGCAGCAAGCCCTGCTCCCACAAACAGCGGGCGACCCCGATGTGGAACAGCCCCAGGGCGGCGCCACCGGATAGCATCAGACAGCTCTGGCCAAAGGCCTGACCGGTGGTTTCGAAGAAATCGAGTTTTTCCTTGAGACCGAATTCCTTGAAGTTACTGTCGCACAGGTAGTTGAGAGCGGTGGTGACTTCGGTGAGGTAGTTTTCGATCAGGCGTTTGGTGCCGACCCGGCTGTGCTGATACAGCTTTGGGTTGGAAATATTGCCAAGGTTGCCGTGCAGGCCTTCATGGAGGTGGAAGACCAGCTTGTTGACGTCGTTGCGCTCCCGGGCCTGACGGATTTGCCACAGCCGGTTGCGGATCAGTTCGTAGTCGTAGTGGGCGGAGCGGTCGATTTCCTTCCACTCGTCAGCGCCGGACAGGCGGTCGTGTTCCTGGCTGGCCTCGTACCATTCTTCATAGGTCTGGGCGTGCTCAATGGCGCGCTCCAGCTGCTTGAGTGTGCCTTTCATGCCGGCTCTCTCCGCGGATATTTGTTGTCATTGTCTGATGTCAGTATAGCCATGGGGAGCGGTGAGAATGAAGGTTTTGTCAGACAAAAGGCCGATGTTGGGTATTCGGCCGTGAGGATTATGTGTGAATTTGCGTACCGGAGTACGGTGACACGTCAGTTGGGCTCGTCCTGCTGGCGGTACTGGCCAGGGGTCATGCCGGTATGGCGCTTGAAGCTGCGCTGGAAGGAGCGGATGTCGGAGTAACCCAGCGCTTCGGCAATGTCTGCCTGGGGTTTACGGGTCTGTCTTAACTGCAGGCGAGCTTCCTGAAGACGAACTTCGTCAAGCAGCTTCTGCCAGCTGTGCCCTTCATCTGCCAGGTGACGGTGCAGGGTACGCACATTCATCCCCAGTCGCTCGGCGATGTTTTCCTTGCGGGGCAGGGTACGGCCAATGGCATCGTGAATACACTGGCGTACCCGGCGCGCGAGCCCGGTTTCCACTCCGAGTTTATCCAGTTGGGCGATAGCGTGGGATTCCAGTGTGGAAAGTAGCAGCGGGTCTGGCTGGCGGATCGGTAGCTCAAGCAACTGGGCCGGGCCCACCAGTGCGGATACCGGTTTATTGAAGCAGACCTCACACCGGAAGATATCTTCATAGGCTGCTCGGCTGGCGTTGTCCGGTGCGGAATGCTCCAGCCAAACCTGATGAGGGGCAAGCTGGTCGTTGCCGGTAAGCCAGCGCGCGTAGCACAACCACGAGCTGAGGACGTTATCAATCAGGTGCTGGCGGGCAGGCTGGCGGGTGTAACGACAGTTCCAGCGAATTTGGGCCTGCTCCGGGGTAAGGGCGATATCCGTGGTGCCCATGTCGCCCACCAGCTTTTCATACAGGGTGACCTTGTCCAGCGCTTCGTGCAGGGTGCCCACGCTCATGGCGATATAGCCGATCACGTTATAGGAACCCGGCTGTATGAAGGCGGAGGTGCGCAGGCCGAACAGTGGATCATCGGCTTGCTGGATCAGCTGATGAAGCAGTGCCTCAAAATCCTCTCCATCGATACGGGCGTCTGGCTGCTGAAGGGTGTCCCGGGACAAGCCTGCGGTGGCCATGGCGGCAGCAATATCCAGCCCACGGTCTTCACCGTGTGCCAGATATTGCTGCAGTGCCGCCGCACTGATTTGTCCCAGATCATTCACGCAGACGATTACTCCAGTTCGAAGGTGATGCTGACGTGGGCGCTGATTTGTGTTTCACCCGGGCGGTAGCTGCTGCCTGCTGCGTCTTCTTTGGCTCGAGCCATCATCATGACCGGGCGCGGCACTTGTACATTCTGGGCTTCGATGCGAATCGCTTCACCGACACTGCGATCGGCGGCGTCGGCGATCCGTTCAGCGCGACGGCGGGCATCGTCCACAGCTTTTTCCAGCGCGCGATCGGTGTGGATGTCCACATTGCTGATCTCGGTGCCGGCGGGATGCAGGTCTTGCACATTCTGGCTGGCAAGGCCGTCGAGAAGGCGAGTGTAGACGCTCATGCCGTTTACCCGGAAGGTGACATCACGACTGACCTGATGGCCAAGCAATTTTCGCTCGGGCTGGTATTGCCACTGCGGGCTAATGCGAAGGTCGCTGGCGCGGACCTGTTTTTCGGGAATATCCAGATCGTCTGCCAGTTCCAGCATGTCGCTGACAGCATCATCGACACGATCTTTCAGGGCATCAATGTCGTCCCCTTCCTGGCGTGCGGTGGCAGAGACAAGAAAAATGTCGGGCTCTGCATGGACTTCACCGGTGCCGGTGACACTGATGGTGTCGCGGTCGATTGCCGTCCCCTGGCCGCAAGCCGTCAGGGTAAAAAGGCTGGCGCCCGCCAGCAGAATGAGGGTCATACGTTTCATGAGGTCTCCTTGTCCCGCAATGCAAACCGGAAAGTGGGTTGCACCTATTTTGCGCATTTGGTGAAAGATGGCCAGAGGCAAACGCCATCGGTTGTATTGTGATGGGGATATTCCTGGGCACCGTTACTTGGTTGTGACGCGAGTAGCCTCTATCATCGCAGCTCGAAATACGGAGGCCACCATGCATTCAGCCGAGCAACGCATTCGACAGCAACTGGGTCACTTCATTCCCGAGGACCTGGGCGTCAGCCTGGAGAGTATCGGTGCGGTTTCCAACGTGTCGGTGTCGGAATCGCAAGTGAGTGCGGAGGTGGTGCTGGGCTACCCTCTGGAGGGCGTGAGAGCGTCGTTGGAGGCAGCAATTGGAGAGCATCTGGCGGATGCCCTGGAGGGGCGGGCGCTGTCGTTGAGCCTGCGCAGCCAGATCGTTCCGCACCGGGCACAGAGTAGCCTTCCTGCCCTGGATCAGGTCGCCAACGTGATTGCGGTGGCATCGGGCAAGGGCGGTGTGGGTAAATCCACCACAGCGGTGAATCTGGCCCTGGCGCTGCAGGCAGAAGGGGCCCGTGTGGGTCTACTGGATGCAGATGTATTTGGCCCAAGTCAGCCGTTGATGCTTGGCAAGCCGGACGGCACGCGCCCTGAGGTGCTGGATGGCAAGGTCTTTGTTCCCGTGGAAGCCTATGGCTTGCAGACCATGTCCATGGGGTATCTGACGACCAAACAGACGCCGGTGGTATGGCGTGGCCCGAAAGCCAGTGGTGCGCTGGTGCAGATGATGGAGCAGACCCGTTGGAAGCAGCTGGATTATCTGCTGGTGGATCTGCCGCCGGGGACCGGTGACATCCAGCTGACCCTGGCACAGAAAATTCCGGTCGCCGGGGCGGTCGTTATCACGACACCGCAGGACATTGCCCTGCTGGATGCGATCAAGGGTGTGGAAATGTTCCGCAAGGTGGACATCCGGGTATTGGGGATTGTGGAGAACATGGCGGTGCATATTTGCTCGCACTGTGGCCATCAGGAGCATGTTTTTGGCCAGGGGGGCGGCCAGCGCATGGCCCAGGATTACGATACCGAGGTGCTGGCAGCGTTGCCGCTGTCATTGAGGATTCGTGAGCAGGCCGACAGCGGTGAGCCGGTGGTGGCAGCTTGCCCGGACAGCGAGGAAGCAGGGCTCTATCGCCAGGCTGCTCGGCGTATGGCGGCGAGGCTGTCGCTGACCAGCAAGGGAAAGCGGGCATTCCCGAAAGTGACGCAGCATTAAAAGAAGCTACAAGCTACAACGCGGAACAGGGAATAGGGTGTGAGAGGCTGTGCCCGCGCAGGAGCTCTGGGCGCGGCGGCAGAGCCTGGAACCCGGTATCGCCTGTTCCGCGTTGTAGCTTGAAGCTTGTAGCTAGTGGTCTGGCATCCGGCGTTCTGCGTCTATACCATTGAGCGCTTCATCACACTGGCCCCAACCATTTCGGAATCGAGAGGCAGCAATGACTATTAAATCGGATCGCTGGATTACCCGCATGTCCAATGAGCACGGCATGATCGAGCCGTTTCAGTCCGAACAGGTGCGGGCCGATGCCGAAGGCAACAAACTGATTTCCTATGGGGTGTCCAGCTACGGTTACGATGTGCGCTGTGCCGATGAGTTCAAGGTGTTTACCAACATCCACTCGGCCACGGTCGACCCGAAGCACTTCGATGAGCGCAGCTTTGTGGACATCAAGGGGGAGTACTGCATTATCCCGCCGAACTCCTTTGCGTTGGCGCGCACGGTGGAATACTTCCGCATTCCGAGGAATGTGTTGACGGTCTGTTTGGGGAAATCCACGTACGCTCGCTGCGGGATTATCGTCAACGTAACGCCGCTGGAACCGGAGTGGGAAGGGCATGTCACCCTGGAGTTTTCCAACACCACCACCTTGCCGGCAAAAATTTATGCCAACGAAGGGGTGGCCCAGATGCTGTTCTTCGAATCCGACGAGGTCTGCGAAACGTCTTATGGCGATCGTGGCGGCAAATACCAGGGGCAGCGCGGGGTTACCCTGCCTCGGGCGTAACCTCCTTTGCCGGCTCGGCGGATGTTTCCGGCTCGCTGTAATCAATCATGATCATGTCGGCTTTCAGGAAAGTGCTTTCGATGTGCCTTGCCTTGACCACCATGTAATCCAGAGACGGCGCAACCCAGAACAGGGTGCGCCGTTTTTTCTTGCTGTCTCCGTCGCGCTTTTTTTCCACCAGCAGGGTTTTCAACTCACCTAATGGCGTGTCGATGGTCTCTTCGTCGATAACGGCAAAATGATGGGTTCGCAACCGGTCGCCGTAGGCACTGGTGACGGTGTAGTTCTTCTCGCCGCTGGCGAACACGCAGCGCCCCCGCAACAGAATCGTCAGCTCATCGAGTGTGTTGGCCGGAATGTCCAGACTTTCCTGATCATCTTCGGACTCGTTATGCACCTTGGGTGGGTCCCACTGGAAGTCCATACGGTGGTAGCGGTGCTTGCCGAAGCCTTCAAATTCGTGGAGGTATTTACGGGTACGTGGTTGGCAGTCTCGCCACTGAAAGAAGCTCTCTTCGGTGTTGGTGAGCATGAAGGATTTGGCTTTCAGCAACATGTGATAGTTGTCGTCGCCTTCGGCAGGCTCGAGTACCAGATCGGCCTTGACCGGGGTAGGCAGCTTGTTCACATAAATGCGGAACTCCGCCGCGAAGGGCGCCAGGCTGTCGGCCAGTGTCAGCTGGCTGGCGGTGAGAAGCAGGCCAAGAAAGAAAGCACGCACGGTTAGAGCCCCTCCAGGGATTGCAGCGTCATGACATGTTCGCCGTCGTTGTTTTTCTGCAGCAACTGTACCAGAAGAAAGTTGTGGGAAGGTGCAAACCACATGAAGGTTTGGCGTTGGCTGTTGTCAGCACGGATGCGTTGAACCTTGACGGTGTCGAGAGTCTTGCCTTCAACCTTGATGGACTCGTGGCCGATGACCTTGAAATGCTGCTGCTCCTGTTTCTTTTCGTCAGCCACGTCGAGATAGAACTCCTGCTTGCCTTCGCCGAGGGCGCATTGCAGGGCAAGGCTGACAGACAGCTCATCGGTAGCGGCATCGGAGATGGGGTAGCTCAGCATGTCCTTGCCGGTGCGCTCGCTGGCCGCCACGCCGGCCTCGCGGTCCAGATGCAATTTTGCTTCCTTCACCCGGCCCAGACCTTTACGCAGGTAGCCGTAGTAGCTGCTTTGCGGAGTGCAGGACTGCCAGTTGAACAGGGCCGTTTCGCGGATCTCGCCTAGCCAGTTCTGGGCCCGCACTTCCATTTTCCACAGTCCGCCCTGCACCTGCTGAAGGCTCCGGGTGGCGGTAATGGAAAAGGGAATGCCCTCGCTTTTCAGGCGATAGTCCAGGCTGAAGGGAGAAACTGGAGGTTGGGCATGGACGCCGCCAGTGGCCACCAGCAAGGAGGCAGCCAGCAACAGTCTAAGTGGATTGATAACCCTGTGCAGGGAGAGGTTTCCCATCCAGTGTGACTCCGTTGTCGGTCAGTACCAGACGCTGTTGAGCGCGCCATTGCAGCACCAGTGGGTATAGCTGGTGCTCGCACAGTTGTACCCGTTTGGACAGGGAATCCGCGGTATCGTTCGCATTGATGACAACGCTGGCCTGAGCGATCAGAGGGCCGCCATCCAGTTCTTCGGTGACAAAGTGGATAGAGCAGCCATGGCGCTCGTCTCCCGCTTCCAGGGCGCGAGCATGGGTGTTGAGGCCGCGGTATTTGGGCAACAGGGAAGGATGGATGTTGATGAGTCGGCCAGCGTAATGCCCCACAAACACCGGCGACAGGATGCGCATGAAGCCCGCCAGCACGACGGTATCCGGCTGGTAGGGTTCGAGAGCATCCACCATGGCTTGATCAAAGGCTTCGCGGCTGTCGAACTCGCGATGATCCAGGGTCTGGGTCGGGATGCCGGCTTGTCTGGCTCGCGCCAGGCCGCCCGCATCGGCGCGATTGGATAGCACCACGCTGATGCAGGCCTGTAGCTCGCCGGCCTCGATCGCATCCAGAATGGCCTGCAGGTTGGTGCCAGAGCCGCTGATCAATACCGCCAGGCGGTAAGGCTGGGAGTCAGTCACCAATCAGGATTCCAGACCGTCCAGCACCACTTCCGGCTCGCCGTCGGCGGCACGGATTTCGCCCATCAGGAAGGCTTTCTCACCTTCGGCTTCCATCAGCGCGAGGGTGGTGTCGACTTGATCCGGAGCAACGGCGATAACCATGCCAACCCCGCAGTTAAAGGTGCGATACATCTCAAAAGCGGGGACTTGGCCTTCCTGTTGCAGCCACTGGAAGACAGCCGGGAATTCCCAGCTGCGGGTATCGATGACCGCCTGGGTGTTTTCTGGCATCACGCGGGGCAGATTCTCCGGCAAGCCGCCGCCGGTAATGTGGGCGAGGGCATGCACGTCGACCTGCTCCAGCAGCTTGAGCAGAGGTTTGACGTAAATGCGGGTGGGGGCCAGCAGGTGCTCAATCAGCGGCTTGCCGTCCAGTTCGATGTCGGTGTCTGACTGCGCCATGATACGGCGTATCAGGGAGTAGCCGTTGGAGTGGGGGCCGGACGCGGCCAGCGCGATCAGCTTGTCGCCGGCCTGCACCTTGCTGCCATCCAGAATGCCGTCTTTTTCCACCACGCCGACACAGAAGCCCGCCAAGTCGTAGTCTTCGCCTTCATACATGCCTGGCATTTCGGCGGTTTCGCCACCGATCAGGGCGCAACCTGCCATTTCGCAGCCTTCGCCAATGCCGGTCACCACGCTGGTAGCGGTTTCCACATCCAGCTTGCCGGTGGCGTAGTAGTCCAGAAAGAACAGCGGCTCCGCACCGCCTACGATCAGGTCGTTGACGCACATGGCGACCAGATCGATGCCGACCTTGTCGTGACGGCCGGTATCAATGGCCAGGCGCAGTTTGGTGCCAACGCCGTCAGTGCCGGCAACCAGAACCGGGTTCTTGTAGCGGGAAGGCAGCTCACACAGGGCGCCAAAACCGCCCAAGCCTCCCAGAACTTCTGGCCGTTTGGTGCGTTTGGCGACAGGGGCAATGCGCTTAATCAGCTCGTTGCCGGCATCAATGTCTACGCCTGCGTCACGGTAAGTCAGCGGCCGTTTGGATTCGGTCATGGAAGGCTCCGGATTGGTGAAGGCGCGTATTTTAAGAGCCTGAGGCCCATCTTTCCACTGCTGTGTGGAGGGTGAAAATCCGGTTCGCCTGCGCGCAGTGAATAGGTGATAATGGCGCGCTTCAAAGAACAGGCTGGATTTCGCACACATGCGGTTTGACAGATTACGGGTTGTGCTGGTGGCAATGCTGCTGGCGTGGGCGGTCCCGGCTATGTCCGGGGCACTGGATACAGTGGATGTGCCGGTTGCAGATCGCAGCGCGGATGCCAGAGAGGCGGCACTCAAGGCCGGGCTGGACGAAGTGCTGGTGCGCTTGAGCGGTACCCGTGATGTGCTGGATGAGCCCGTCGCCAAAGAGGCCGCCGAGCAGCTGGATCGCTGGGTAACCCGCCACGATTATCGGGATGACAGCCTGGTGGTCCATTATGACGTTCAGGGGTTGCTGGGGTTGCTGGCCTCGCGTGGCGTGCCCGTATGGGGGCTGCCTCGTCCCCGTTTGCTGGTCTGGTTGGTCGATCAGGGGGCAGGCAAGGGCGATATGGTTTCTGCCGGCCATCCTCTGTACGCCGAGGTGGAAGCCGAGGCGGCGCGGCGCGGGTTGTCACTGGTCTTTCCGCAGTGGGATAGCCAGGACAGAAACGCGCTGGCAGTGGCTGACATCCGGGGGCGTTTTGATGACCGGCTCGAGCAGGCCTCTACCCGATATCCTCATGAAATGACCGTCGCAGCGGTGCTTTACAGCGGCGCCCCGGCCACGGTGAGCTGGCGGATTCTGCAGGGTCGCAAGACGCTGGAGCAAGGGCGCCTGGAGGCGGATGATAATTCGGCAGCGGTGGCGCGGTTGGCGGATGAGCTGGCCGATACATTGGCGGGTCGCTTTGCGGTCAAGGGCAATCGTACAGAGCAGCGCACGCTACTGACCGTGAACGGTGTCGATAGCCTGTCTGCTTGGCACACCCTGGACCAAAATCTCAAAGGAATCAGCGGGATGCAGCAGGCCATGCTGATCCAGGTCTCGGATGCCTCGCTGGTCTATGCGCTGGATTTTGCCGCCGATGACAGCCAACTCCGTGATTTGCTGGAGTTATCGTCCAGCCTGCGTCCCTGTCCGGACCCGGCCGTCCCTGGCCCCCAGTGGCTGTATTGCTGGCAAGGCTGATCATGCAACAAAGTGGACAACTTCCCCTGGCCCTGCAATTACGGGAAGGGAATGACCTCGATAACTTTGTGCCGGCAGGCAATGGTGCGGCGCTGCAGGGCGTGCGTGAAGTGGTGACAGGCAATGACCGGCAGGCCTTTGTATGGGGTGTGACCGGGCAGGGCAAGAGCCACCTGCTGGAGGGCGCGGTCCGTCTGGCCCAGCAGCAAGGGTTGAGTGCGTGTTTATTGCCAGCCCAGGAGCTCATGCCTCTGAGCCCGGAAGTGCTGGAGTCCATGGAGCAGTTCACCCTGCTGGCACTGGATGATGCGGAGCACTTTGCCGGGCAGCCACAGTGGGAAGAGGCGCTTTTCCATCTTTATAACCGTCTGATGGCCAACGGTGGGCGCCTGGTGGTGACCGCCAGCGCTTCACCGGGGGCGTTGGGGCTGGCGTTACCGGATCTGGCGACCCGGCTGGCGGCCGGCCCGGTTTACCGACTCCAGACACTGGAAGAGGAAGGGCTGGAAACCCTGCTGCAGGACAGGGCAAAGGCCAGGGGGCTCAAGCTAGAGCGGGATGTGGCCCGTTATGTGGTCACCCGTAGCGAACGTAGCCCGGCAGCGCTGCTCGCTCTGCTGGAGCGCCTTGACCGACTGGCACTCGCGCAACAACGTTCTGTCACTATTCCCTTTGTCAAGGATGCGCTGGGGTGGTAAAAAGGGGCGCTTAACAGAGAAACAACAGTTTGCTACTGATATCGGCGGTAGTATTGCTCGTAATTACATGGGGTTACATTGGTGCCAACCCCGCGGGCGGAAGAACTATTAGAACAATAATGCCAGGCGTCGAGCCTGCAGGAGAACAGAATGCGCCACCTTGGGCTACGGCATTGCCTTGCTGGCTGCGCCATGATTTTCGCAGCCTCCTCCCACGCGACTAACTATGAAATCAACAGCATCGAAGATGCAATGGTCACGGTGGTGTCCCAGGGCTCAGGGGCCAATACCTCCTGGCAGGTCACAACGTCCCGGGCTGATGGCTTTTGCTCTCTTCGTGAGGCGCTGGTGGCCAGTAATTACCAGATCGCAGTAGACGGCTGTGCAGCCGGCAGTGCCAGTGATGTGATCAAGCTTGCCGAGGGGCAGACCTATGTCCTGACAGAAGGTGAGTTGGTGGTCGGCGATGGCCAAAAAATTGTCTTCACCACCGACGATACCGTTTCCCCCCCGACTACCTCGGCGACGATTGAGCCTCTTGCCAATCAGGTCCGTTTTGAATTGCAGCTAGACGCTTTTGAAGAAGCGGCAGACAAGACGCTTCCAATTATCACTTCTGAACATAATTCCCGTCTTTTCAACATCGATGATGGTGGCGCGATGACGGTGACCAATTTGGAACTCCGTGACGGTGACGCCTCTGGTGCCGGTGGGAATGGTAATGGTGGGTTGGTTATCGCCATGGGGCCGCTGATCATTGGGGAGAACGTTATCTTGTCCGGTGGTCAGGCGGTGAATGGCGGCGTGCTATACCTCCAGGAAGGTTCCGGGGTCGCTTTCCGTAATGGCGGTCGGTTCGAAAACAATACGGCCACCGGCGTGGGTTCGGTGATAGCCAGCGACGATACGTTTGACGGATCTGTTATCGGTTATTCCTTCTATATGGCCAACAACACAGCTAGCGCGGCGGCAGATGCTGCGGCCATTCACCTGGACGGCAAGCCTGATGGTCGTATTGGCCTGGAGCTTGCCAATGGCACGATCGTCGATAATGACGGTGGGGTGATCAATGTGGTGACAAACCGATTTAATTCGGTATTGGCCAATATGACCATTGCCTTTAATAACGGCGTGGCACTGACATTGGCAGAAACCACATTTGATGATCCCGCGGATGCCGAGCCGACAGATCATGTGCTGCATACGGTCATGGTCGGCAACAACGGCGGTGCTTGTGCAGGGGCGGGGCTGGATGGGTCTGGTGACCCGAATGCAGCAGCCCGGTTCCTTTACACGATCACTGATGATGCTGGCTGCCCGACACCGGAAGAGCAGGTTTCCGGTACGCCGGTTACCAATAACCCCAATACGGCCGCATCAGATGTGTTCCTTGGCAAGGACCGGCAACAATGTGACGGGGAGGGTGCCGGAGCGTGTGAGCCAATGCCAGCGGATGAGCTTGGTGGCCCATACCCGGGTTTCCTGCCCAACCCTGAGCCTGCCGCGCTCTCGGGTGACCCTATGGCCCCGAGTCTGTTCGACCGGGCTTTCCCTGAGAATGTCGCGTCTGTGGATCAGTGCGAAACCACGGATAACCGGGGTAATTCCCGGGGTGGTGCGGGTGGTCGCTGTGATGTGGGCGCAGTGGAATACCTGCGTGCCCAGGCGCAACCGGATGAGATCGATCTGATCAGTGGGCAGAGTGTTCTGGCTGATGTGGTCGCCAATGATCTGAATGACACCACCATTGATTGTGGAAGTGTTGTCGCGCCGGATGAATGCATGATCGTAGTGATCCAGCCGGAGCGGGGTTCTGCCGCTGTTGAAGTCGATGCGCAAGGCTACCCCCGAATTCGTTATACCCCCAACGGGGTGTTTCATGGTGTGGACCAGCTGCGCTATGAAGTGCATCGAGACGCCTTTTCTGGCGGTACAGATATCGGCACCAACCAAAGTGAGATCACGAATTTGGTGGCGGAGCCGGCAAGTGGGTTGGCTGAGAAAAAAAGTATTGGTGCACAAGGTGGCTTGATGTTGCTGGTGCTGGCGTTGGCAGGGGGGTTGCGTCGCTACCGCGCGGGTCTGGCTGCGCTGCTGGCCGTGTTGGCCGCCCCGGCCATGGCGGTGGATATTACGGTCAACTCCCTGCTTGATAATGCGCCGCCAATCAAGAATGACGGGCTTTGTACTCTGCGTGAGGCACTGGAAAATGCCTCGGGAGCCGGGAGTCCGGATTGCGCTTACGGTGGCAAATCTGAAGACCGGATCTTGTTGCCGGCCGGAGATATTCAGCTGCAGACGACCTTGATTGTTGAAGGTGGGAGCGTCGTGCTTGAAGGCAAGGGGGCTCAGGACGAAGACACCAGCGATGACGAAGATACTCTCACCCGGATTCTGGGCAATGGCAGTGAACGCCTGTTTGAGGTCCAGGCTCCGGTAAGCAGTGGTCATTCAGGGGTTACCTTCCGCTACCTGACATTGGAAGGGGGCGTCGCAACAGATAACGGGCAGGTGAATTCCGGCTCAGGCGCAGTCATTATCACCGGTGGCTCGGTGATTTTTGATCGGGTTGCCATTCTGGGAAATCAGGCGGACACCAATGGAGGTGTTGCGTTTGTTCGTACCAATGCAGGCAATGAGAAGCTGATCAGTTTTAATCGTGCTTATGTGAGTGGCAACTCCGCCGGCGGAGCCGGGGGCGTGGTTTCCACCACCACGCAGAGCAAGGAAGTGGTAAAGATCGCGATGATCGACAGCACTTTCGAAAACAACACCGCAGTTACTGAAGGTGGCGTCATGGATGCCAATATTTCAGCAGGCCAGTTTGCGGTGAGCAACAGCACCTTCTTCAATAACTCGGCAGCTGAAGGCTCGGTGCTGGATCTTTCTGACATGATTATCAATGCCAGCATCATGAACACTACTTTCCTGGATAATGCCGGGGGGGGTAACGGCCTTGAGCTGGGAAATGCCCCTATCGAAGTGCAGATGGGGAATAGTGCTTATTTTGGTAGTGGGGATGCTTGCTCGACAGACGCGTCACCGACAGCGTTACATGAGAGTCACTACAACGCTTTTTCCGGTGCTGCCTGCACGGCGACGACAGAGAGCAATAATCAGGTATCAGTCGGTACTGCCGCGTTGTCGGCAACGCTGGAGCCGGCGACGGGTAGTAACGTGGATTATATTCCGCCGTTCCTGCCCATGGCATCGCCGGCTAGCGACGCTATTCTGGTTGACATGGGTAACGATGAGGATGCGCTTGAGTCTGGCACCAGTGCTCCGAAACGTTGCCGTACCGTCGATCTTCGCGGCGTATCGCGGACGTCGGGTGGGAGCTGTGATGTGGGCGCCTACGAGTACCAAAAAATTACTGCAGGCGATGATGAGGGTTCAAACCAGTCACTGCCTGATCGTCGTGCGCCAGTCGATATTCTGGAAAATGACCTGGCCAGTGATGGAGGGGAAATCCTGTATCTGGATGAGGTGGATCCCACCCTTTTCAAATCCGGTATCTTTGAATTCGAACATGCTGAGGAGCAGGCTGGATCAGACCCGGTGGTTTATCAAGGGACAGGTTTTACTTACACCCAGGATATGAATGACCCGACCTTGTTTGTACTCGATACCGTCGCTGGAACCGCTAGTGAAGCCTATGATGGCGCCACTATCCAGTTTGTTTGGCGCTACTACAACGAAGACCGCACAGGGTATGACCTCAAATGTGGTGAGCCGATTTCCCAGGCGGTAATCGATGCTAACCCTGACTTGCTGGAAGACGGAGCGGTAGCCGACGAATGTGTCGTAATCTTTACGCCGGCAAAAACCGATGATTTTAATGACAGCGTTTGTCAGGCTGCCAGTGATGCACCTGTGACGACGGCCTTCCTCTACACATTTACTGACAGTGAAGGCGAGACGGTAGCGGATACGGATGCTGCGACCGTCGCACTGACTATCAGCGACAAGCCTCCCATTTTGAAAGGGCAGGCGGTGGTGAACCAGCCTGGGGCCAATGTTGTCTTCCAGCTTGATGCCCACGATCCGGATGACCCGGAAGCCGATTTTGATTGGAGCAACTATCAGATCAATGTGAAAGACGCGCCGTCTTTTGCAAAAGAAGACAGCAAGGGCGATGTGCTAAATACGGGCCTGATTATCAACCAGGACACGGGTACGGTGACCTATGTGCCGGACAGCAACCTGAGCCCGTTCAAGGACACCTTTACGTTGGAAGTGGAAGATCTGAACTGTGATGTGACCTCATCTGCAGCAACCTTTAGCGTAAGCTACCCGCAGAAGAGCGCCTCCGGTGGTGGCGGCAGTGCAGGCTGGTTGCTGCTGGGAGGAATGATGTTGCTGTTACGCCGCCGGTTTGCGGCGTAACAGGGTCCGTTTGATCAGCTCCCACACCAATGCGCCCAGTATCATGCTGAGCAGCAACATAAACAGCTTGGGTATGTCTGCCAGTGTCCAGAACAGGATGTCGATACTGGTGGGCTCCAGGTTCTGGAACACCACAATGACCAGCAGCACCAGCCCCAACAGTTGCAGCGCGCCAAGGGGATGAGCCAGCAGCCATTGTCCGGATTTCTTGCCGCCCCGGGCCAGGGCGGAGGACTTCTTGCCTGTGTTATCGAGCTTGTGATCATCCATGGCGGACTCCTTTCATTGCTGTGTGCTTTTTCCTTCTCCTTCTCACCATAGTCCAACTCGTCGCCAGCGTGCCAGCCCTCTATACTTGTTGGTCTGTAGACAAGCGGAGGTATGAATGGATATCAGTGCGGGATGGGATCTTGTTGTAATTGGCAGTGGCCCGGCAGGTGAAGCGGCGGCCATGCAGGCGGCCAAGAAAGACCTTCGCGTTGCCATTGTGGAAGATCAGCCCTCGCTGGGTGGAAACTGCACCCACTGGGGCACCATTCCCTCCAAGGCGCTGCGGCATCAGGTCCGCCAGGTAATCCGCACCCAGCGCAACCCCCTGTTGCGCGGCATCATCAACCCGCGGGAAATTCGTTGGCAGGATCTGATCGCCCGTACCCGCGAGGTCATCGATTCCCAGGTCAAGGTACGTACTGACTTCTATATCCGAAACCGGGTGACGGTGTTCGGCGGGCGTGGACGCCTGATCAGCCCTAATGAAGTACAGGTGGATGACAGGGAAGGGCGTCAGCATCTGCTCAAAACCCGCAATGTCCTCATTGCTACAGGCTCACGGCCATATCACCCTGAGGATGTGGATTTTGACCACCCAAGGGTTTACGACTCCGATACGATCCTGACCATGGATCACACCCCGCGTCATCTGATCATTTACGGTGCGGGGGTGATTGGTTCCGAGTATGCCTGCATTTTTACCGGCCTGGGGATCCGGGTTGATCTGGTGAACTCCCGTGAGCATTTGCTGGATTTTCTGGATACGGAAATTTCCGATGCTCTCAGTTACCACCTTCGCGAACAGGGGTGCACCATCCGCCAGGGTGAGCAGTACAAGCGAGTGATGGCGGATGGCGATGGCGTGACCCTGGAGCTGGAATCGGGCAAGAAGCTGCGTGCGGATGCGCTGCTGTGGTGTAACGGTCGCTCCGGGAATACTGCGAATCTGGGGCTGGAAGAGGTGGGGCTGAAGGCGAATAGCCGCGGCCAGCTCAGTGTCGACGAGCGCTACCAGACAGCACTGGAGAACATCTACGCCGTCGGCGATGTGGTGGGCTGGCCCTCACTGGCCAGTGCCTCCTACGATCAGGGGCGTTTCTGTGCGGCTGCCATCGCAGGGGATGAGATCAAACAGGTCAAGGATGTCCCAACCGGCATCTACACCATCCCGGGCATCAGCAGTGTGGGGCAGACCGAACAGGAGCTCACCGAAGCCAGAATCCCCTACGAAGTGGGGCAGGCGTTTTTCCGTAATCTGGCGAGAGCCCAGATCACGGGTGAGCGGGTCGGGATGCTGAAAATTCTCTTCCACCGCGAGACATTGGAAATCCTCGGAATTCACTGCTTCGGCTACCAGGCCATGGAAATCGTCCACGTAGGCCAGGCGATCATGCGCCAGCCCGGTGAGCAGAACACCCTGGAATACTTCATCGATACCACCTTCAACTACCCGACCATGGCGGAAGCGTATCGGGTGGCGGCGATTAATGGGATTAATCGGATACGGCGGTGATTTCAGTGAACAGTTAACAGTGAATAGTGAACAGCGACGCGATTGAGTTTTTGGGTTTTGAAACGTATGAGGCCGCGCTCATGGTTTGGGCGCGGCCTCATACGTTTCAGATCAAAACAAGGCGCTTACGCGCGCTGTTCACTATTCACTGTTAACTGTTAACTATCGATTGTTCTTCCCCGCCTCCATAAAAAACTCCCGATTACGCTGCCTCGCCTGGCCATTCTTGCGGACCAGAACGTAGGTGGCGCCGGTGCCGCCGCGGTTGGCGGGGGCGGTGTGGTAGGCGAGGACCAAGTGGCTTTCCTGTAGCCAGTGCATCACGTAGCTCTTGAGAAAGCCGGGGCGCTCGCTGTGCAGGCCCTTGCCATGGCTGATCAGGACAGTACGCTGGTTTTGTTCATGGGCCCGGCTGAGGAACTCATGGACCAGGGTGCGGGCCGCCATCAGCTTGACCCGATGCAGATCCAGCACGTCCTGGGCGTCATACTTGCCCAGCCGCAGTTTGCGGTACACCCCTTCCTGCACGCCATCCTTCTTGACCCCGATGATGTCCAGCGGGCCGACCTGCTCAACGTGCTCGGGCACGGTAAGGGGGTTGTTGTCCTGCTTGCCTTCGGTCACTGCAGAGGCACGGCGCAGTTGTTCGCGAATGCTGTCCTGGCGTCGCGGGCTGGCGTCATGATTGCGCCCGTCAGGCTTGATGGGGGTCACATCGGCCATTTCCTGGCGAAACAGGTCGTCGTCGCTGTTCATGTGCGGCCTCCAGCATGTTTGCACTGTTTTACTTGCATGGTACCCAATGGCGGCAGAAACTGGGAGTGAGGGTCCGCTCTGAGGTGATGATATGGAACGCCGACGATTCAGAAGACCGCGCCTGAGTCTCAATGTTCAGGCTTGCAGTAACGACCATGCTGTTGGGCATGTGCTGAACCTCACCGATGAAGGGGTGTGCCTGACAGGCCGAGGAGCCCCTCCTGCCGAACCGTTTCCTCTCAAATTCGAGCTTCCTCTGCCTGTGTATGGTCAGAGGGAAATCCATGTGCTGGCAGAACCACGCTGGCACGATTACCTGTCCAATGGCCATTGGCGGGGAGGGTTTTATCTGCAGGCTGATAATGATGCGATAGCGTTATTAACCACGCTGGCAGGGCGATACGGCGACCGCTGATCTCGGTTGCTCAACAGGTTCCCAAATTTCAGAAAAACCCGTAGCGGGCAGGCCAGCATGGCTGACCTGCCTGTCCCCCCACTGATTCTGAGCGGGGATTCACCATCAGAGGTGACTCGTCAGGCCGAGACCTTACTGCGGCCGTGAGTCGCGGGTTTCTCGCGACTCATTGTTCTCCTCTGAATTGTGCCGATGGCGTTTTGCGTCGCGTTTGCGGCGTTCACGATCAGCACGTTTGTGTTCTTCTTCCCATTCATCGGGCTCATAGTCATCAAAGTGTCGACGACCCATCTTGCTGCTCTCTTTCCAGCGGGTGAGTGGAGGGTTCCTGCGGATATATAGCACTAAAACGGGGAAGGGAGAAGGGCCCGGCACACCTTTGTATTCATGTGCCGGGTGAGAGCCGACTAGCGTGCGTAGGTCCGGTCCAGATAGGCCAGAATATCTGCCGATTCATATAGTGCCGTTCCGGTATTGGGATCCACCAGATAGGGGACGGCAATACGGCCGGTTTTTTCCATCAGGGTCACCCGATTACGCTGGGTCGGCTGGTAATCGGGGGCCAGGCGTTTGCGCATGGGCGGAAGCACCCAGTCCTGCCATTGGTCGCGGCCACACTGTCGCAACAGGTAGGGCAGCTGCAGCTCGGTGAGGCGTTCGCGCACCAGGCGAGCAAACGGGCTGGCCTCGAAGGAATACAGCTCCAGCGGTTGTTCCGGTGCCCGGGATTCCATCAGGTGCAAACCATGACGGGCGCGGGGCAGGGAAGCGGCGGTGGCCGCGGCGGTACGCAAGCTGCGTACCAGCCAGCGCTGCGGTGCGGGCCGACCGCCGTACTCGTTGTAGAGGTACTCAATGATATCGGCAGACTCGTACAGGGCGGCGCCCGTGTTGGGATCCATCAGGTAGGGAAACTGCTGTTTGCCGCCCAGGCGCTCCACCAGCGGCCGGTAACGGTCACCGCCTTTGGGGCAGGGGAATACCATCACATCCAGATCCAGATCCGTGAGGGCCTCACGGACCAGGCGACAGAAGGGACAGCCTTCCATTTCATACAGTTCCAGCGACTCGGCGGGAGTCTTGCGGTGGCCGCGGGTGGCAATGCCGCGGCCCTGCTGCAGGGCTGAGGAGGTCAGCGATTGCAGCACATCCAGGGTATGGGACATGTTTGTGCTCCTGTTTACGATGACCGCACCATAGCAGTTCCCCGGCGGCGGGCAATGGCTGCACAGACAGGGCCAATCTGTTTGCCCTTTCCGCTCAAGTCGCTTGTTAACTCATGTCATTGAGTGACGGGGCCGGGGCAGGCACTCTTACCGTCTTTCTATCGTGGGCAGGAAGCCTGTTTTCGCACTGCCCTTCATAACCCGTCAGCAGATCGCTGACATCTGCCTGAGGCAAGAGGAAGGTTCCATGACCGAAGCCTATATCTACGACGCGATTCGTACGCCCCGAGGCCGGGGCAAGAAGGACGGCTCGCTGCATACCGTGAAGCCGATCACCCTGGTTGTTGGCTTGATTAACGAACTGAAGGCCCGCTTCCCGAACATGGACCCGGCGATGATCGATGACATCGTCATGGGTATCGTGTCCCCGCTGGGCGATCAGGGCGGTGTGCTGCCCAAGATTGCGGCCCTGGCTGCCGGTCTGCCGGAAACCGTATCCGGTTTGCAGATCAACCGTTTCTGCGCCTCTGGTCTGGAAGCGGTCAATCTGGGTGCCATGAAAGTGCGCTCCGGTTTCGAAGACCTGGTACTGGCCGGCGGTGTAGAAGTCATGAGCCGTGTTCCCATGGGCTCTGACGGTACGCCCTGGGCGCTGGACCCGGAAACCAACTACGACACGGGCTTTATCCCGCAGGGCATCGGTGCTGACCTGATCGCGACCGTGGAAGGTTTCACCCGTAAGGACGTGGATGAGTACGCCGCCAATTCGCAGGCCCGTGCAGCCAACGCCTGGGACAAGGGTTACTTCGCCAAGTCCGTGGTGCCGGTTAAAGACATGAACGGCCTGGTGGTTCTGGACCGTGACGAGCACGTTCGCGCCGGCACCACTGCCGAAGCGCTGGGTAACCTGAACCCGTCTTTCGCCATGATGGGCGAAATGGGCGGTTTCGATGCTGTGGCACTGCAGAAGTACCACTGGCTGGAAGAGATCAACCACGTTCACACCCCGGGTAACTCCTCCGGCATCGTGGACGGTGCAACCCTGTTGCTGATGGGCAACAAGGACGCCGGTGACAAGATTGGTGCCAAGCCCCGTGGCCGCATCGTCGCCACCGCCGTGAGTGGTGCGGATCCGACCATCATGCTGACTGGCCCGGCACCGGCGGCCCGCAAAGCCCTGGCCAAGGCCGGCATGACCGCCGACCAAATCGACCTGTGGGAAATCAACGAAGCATTCGCTTCCGTGGCCATGCGCTTCATGAAAGACATGGGCATCAGCTATGACATCACCAACGTGAACGGTGGTGCCATCGCCATGGGCCACCCGCTGGGCGCCACCGGTGCCATGATCGTCGGCACTGTGCTGGACGAGCTTGAGCGTCGCGACCAGAAATTCGGCCTCTGTACCCTGTGTGTGGGTGCAGGTATGGGTATCGCCACCATTGTTGAGCGCCTGTAAGCGGCCACCGGAATTGGAGATATTGAAATGACTGAATCGACTATTCGCTGGGAAAAGGGCGCGGATAACATTGTTACCCTGACCCTGGACGATCCGCAGCAGTCTGCGAATACCATGAATGACCGTTACACCAAGTCCATGCACGACACGGTGGAGCGTCTGGAAAAAGAAAAAGCCGACATTGCTGGCGTTATCATCACGTCTGCCAAGAAAACCTTCTTCGCCGGTGGCGACCTGCGTGACCTGATCAAGGTCAAGCCGGAAAATGCCCAGGAAATGGCGGATGGCGGCAAGTTGCTCAAAGGCGATCTGCGCAAGCTGGAGACCCTGGGTATTCCGGTGGTGTGTGCCCTCAACGGCACCGCGCTGGGTGGTGGTCTGGAAATTGCCCTGTCCTGTCATCGCCGTGTTGCCCTGAACAACCCGAAAGCCCAGTTTGGTCTGCCGGAAGTGTCGCTGGGCCTGCTGCCGGGCGCCGGTGGTATCGTGCGTACCGTGCGTATGCTGGGTATCCAGAACGCGCTGATGAACGTACTGATGCAGGGTCAGCGTATGAAGGTCGACAAGGCCCTCAAGGTTGGCATCATCGATGAAGTGGTCGACTCTGAAGAAGAGATGATCGCCAAGGCCAAGGAATTCATCCTGGCCAACCCGAAGTGCCAGCAGCCCTGGGACGAAAAAGGCTACAAGATCCCTGGCGGTACCCCGTCCACCCCGAAGTTTGCTGCCAACCTGCCGGCCTTCCCGGCTAACCTGCGCAAGCAGCTGAAAGGCGCCAACTACCCGGCACCGAAGAACATCATGGCGGCGGCTGTCGAGTCTGCCCAGGTAGACGTGGACAACGCCTTCAAGATTGAAGAGCGCTACTTCATTGACCTGGTGACCGGTCAGGTTGCCAAGAACATGATCAACGCCTTCTTCTTCAACCTGCAGGCCATCAACGGTGGCGCCAGCCGTCCGAAAGATGTGCCGAAGTTCACCGCCAAGAAAGTCGGTGTACTGGGTGCGGGCATGATGGGTGCCGGTATTGCCTACGTGACCGCCATGACCGGTTCCGAAGTGGTACTGAAAGACATCTCCGTCGAGAATGCCGAGAAGGGCAAGGACTACTCCCGCAAGCTGCTGGACAAGGCCATCTCTCGCGGCAAGATGACCGAAGAGAAGAAAGAGCGGGTGCTGTCCCTGATCACCGCGACTGCCGATGCCAAGGATCTGGAAGGCGTGGACTTCGTTATCGAAGCCGTGTTCGAAAGCACCGAGCTGAAGCACAAGGTATTCCAGGAAATCGAAGACGTGGTACTGCCCGACGCGGTACTGGGTTCCAACACGTCCTCCCTGCCGATCACTGGTCTGGCCAAAGGCGTGAAGAAACAGGATAACTTCATCGGTATCCACTTCTTCAGCCCGGTAGACAAGATGCCGCTGGTGGAAATCATCTGCGGTAAGGACACCTCTCCGGAAGTGCTGGCCAAGACCTACGATTACTGTCTGCAGATCCGCAAGACCCCGATCGTGGTCAACGATGCGCGCGGCTTCTTCACCACCCGTGTCATCGGCACCTTCGCCAACGAAGGTATCGCCATGCTGGGCGAAGGCGTTTCTGCCGCGTCCGTAGAGCAGGCAGCCCAACAGGCTGGCTACCCGGTAGGCACCCTGAAGCTGATCGACGAAATCAACATGGGCACCGCCCTGAAGATTTCCAAGGCAGCGGAAGACGATGCCAAGCGTGACGGCACCCCGCCGCCTCCGCATCACCCGGCTGGCGACGTCATGAAGAAGATGGTTGAAGAGCTGGATCGTCCTGGCAAGCTGCAGGGCAAGGGCTTCTACGACTATCCGGAAGGTGGCAAGGCCAAACTGTGGCCGGGTCTGAAGGATGCCTTCGGTGACTCCACCGAGATTCCGATGGAAGACATGAAAGAGCGTATGCTGTTCATCGAAGCCATGGAAGCGGTGAAGTGCTTCGAAGAGGGCGTTATCGAGTCTGTCGCCGATGCCAACATCGGTTCCATTTTCGGTATCGGCTTCCCGGGCTGGACCGGTGGTGTGATCCAGTACATCAACCAGTATGAGGGTGGTCTGAAGGGCTTCGTTACCCGCGCCCAGGAACTGGCAGCCAAGTACGGTGACCGCTTCAATCCGCCGGCATTGCTGGTCGAGAAAGCCGAGAAGGGCGAGATCTTCGAGTAAGATCTCTCCAGGCATAAAAAACCCGGCTTCGGCCGGGTTTTTTTATGCCTGATTACTGGAGTTACGGCCAGATTCAGGGCAACTGTGTTGGCAAAGTACGGGTGTGCTCAGGCCAGCGCAGAGCTGGCGTGTGGAGAGTCGGGCATCATGCCCTGTAGCCAGCGGCGTAGCTCGCTGGGTTTCAAGGGTTTGGGCAGCAGCATATCGCCACCTGCGTCCAGACATTGCTGGCGGTAGGCATCGCTGCTGTTGCCGGAAATAAACAGAATCGGGATGGCGGGTGACTGGTTGCGTACCTCGCGGGCCACAATAAAGCCGTCCAGAACGGGCAGCTCTACGTCGGCGACCAGCATGTCAATGTCGCGCTGCTGAAACAGGCGCAGGGCTACCTCGCCGTCTGACGCCAGCACATAGTCGTGGCCCATTTCTTCGATGATGCGGCAGATAATCAGGCTGACAGCTTTATTGTCTTCAACAACAAGAATTCGCATACACGATTTGTAGCCCAAGCCCCGGTTCAGCACAAGGGTGAACGCGCTCAGGAACAAGGAATAGTGTGACAAGCTGCGACAAGTGGCACTTTTGGCCCGTCGAATTGATAGAATTGCTCTTATCTGGTCAGATTGGGGCAAAACTGTGTCAATTATCCCCAGTTTCATTATTATTGGCGTTCCACGGGCCCGCCGGCTCATGGCTGCCCGACCAACAATAATGCTGAACGGGCGAAAAGATCAGACGGTGAGAGGATAGCTGATCGATGTACCATCGCAGAACGATCAATATCAATCGAGTGGTCAAACTGCTTCAGGGGGCAGCACGTTCCGGGGCCAGTATTCCTGAACTTCTGGATCAATGTGGCATTCATCGCCAGTTGCTGGAAGACCCGGATGCCACAATTGAGCGTGATACCTTTATCAAGATGATGCTCCTGATCATGGAGCAGACTCAGGATGAGTTCCTGGGTTTTGGCCAGGGGCGCAAGTCCAAGCCAGGTACCTTTTCCATGATGGCCCATGCCGTTATCAACTGCCCGAATCTCGGCGCGGCGGTTGAGCGAGGGCTGCGTTTTTATGACCTGTTCGAACTGAGCTCGTTCCTGAGTCTGGAAACAGGTGACGACACGGCTCGTCTGGTGGTGCGCACCGATCCCCGCCTGGATTTCCGTGAGGTGATCATCGAGGCCTCCCTGTTCATCTGGCTGCGTTTCATGAGCTGGCTGGTGGGCAAGGCCATCGAGCCCCAGGAAGTGAAACTGGACTACTCGGACAGCAAAAATGATGAGGAACACCGCTTCCTCTTTGACTGCCCGATCGTCTACGGTTCCGATGAGAATGCGGTGAGCTTCAAGGCCGAGTTTCTGGAATTGCCGCTGGTACAGAACGAGCTGTCGCTGTCCAAGTTTCTCAAGGACTCGTTGGCACAGCTGTTTGACGGCAACATCCACAATGTGGGTCTGCCGGCCCAGATTCGCGCCATCATCTCCAATGAATACGGTAACAGCTTCCCGGATTTCACCGAGATCTGCGGCAAGCTGAACATGACGCCACAGACCCTGCGTCGTCGTCTCAAGGAAGCCAATACCAGCTATCAGGAAATCAAGGACTCCATCCGCAAGGATGCCTCCGTGTACTACCTGTCCAAGCCGGAACTCAGCATCGATGAAATCGCCTTGCTGATGGGCTTCAGCGAAGCCAGCTCCTTCCATCGTGCCTTCAAGAAGTGGACAGGGAAGACCCCGTCCAGCTTCCGCAAGGAGCACTTCGGCGTGACGCAGTAGCCTCTACCAGGACCCGAAATGATCGAAAACGACGCCACCACGGCGCGCCTGCTGGTGACCTGCCCGGACAAGCCGGGCATCATCAGTGCGGTAAGCACCTTTCTGTTCAACCACGGTGCCAACATCACCGATTTCGACCAGCATTCCAGTGATGCCCATGGCGGCACGTTTTTCCTGCGTCTGGAATTCCAGACGCCGGATCTGGACTGTTCCCGTGATGCGTTGAGAAACAACTTCGCCGCCCGGGTGGCGGAACCCTACGGTATGCAGTGGCAGATCAGCTACGCCAGCGAGAAGAAGCGCATGGCGGTGCTGGTATCCCGTCATGATCACGTTCTCATGGATCTGCTGTGGCGAACCTCCCGTGGAGACCTGCCGGCCACCATTCCAATGGTGATCAGTAATCATGATGACCTGCGTGATGAAGTCGAGCGGTTCGGTATCGAATATCACCATATTCCGGTGACGGCAGATAATAAGGCGGAAGCGGAAGCCGAAGCGCTGCGGTTGCTGGAGGGCAGGGTGGATGTGGTGGTGCTGGCTCGCTACATGCAGATTCTCAGCCCGGATTTCGTGTCCCATTACCCCCATCGGGTCATTAATATTCACCATTCCTTCCTGCCGGCCTTTGTCGGGGCCAATCCCTATCAGCAGGCCCACGACAAGGGTGTGAAGCTGATCGGTGCGACCAGTCACTACGTGACCGCAGATCTGGATCAGGGGCCGATTATCGAGCAGAACGTGCAGCGGGTCAGCCATCGCCACTCTGCAGCAGAACTCAAGTCGCTTGGCCAGGATGTGGAACGTCAGGTGATGCTGCGGGCGGTGCGTTGGCACCTTGAAGACCGGGTCATCGTCGACGGCAACAAGACCGTGGTATTCGTTAAATAGCCTTCTGACAGGCCGCTGAAGCCTTGCAGGCAAAGCTTCAGCGCGGCAGTAGGGGCAAGGCTCAGTTAGTGAATCGCAGCCCGATACCGAGGGTGCCGTAGGTTTCGGATTCCAGGCTGGTGTACTGGTACTCGGCGGTGAGTGAGAGTTTCTCCAGCAGTGGTACGGCTACCCCGGCGGTAACAAAGGGCGCGATGCCGCTTTGGCTGTCACTTTCCGGGGCATCGTTAACAGTGTCTACTGTTGCGCCGCCGCCATCGAGCAATACCCGACGCTGATCGTCTTCCACCTTGAAATCGTAAAGATAGGCGCCGCCTTTGACGTAGAGCCAGTAAGGGCTTTGCCAAACCGCAGCGAGAGTGAAGCCGTTCAGTTTTAGCGAAGTTTCTTCTTCAACCCGAACACTGCTGGCGCCAGCTCCCTGCTCTGAGGTAGTGGGGGGGCGGGTAAACATACTGTCTTCCCGCAACTCGCTCTGGTTGACAAAACCTGCCTCCAGCCCGAACCGACTGTTTTTTCCCAGCTCTACGCTGTTCAGCCACATGCCAATATTGATGTTCAGTCCGTCTGCGGTGTCAAAGCCATAGGGATCCATATCCGCCCGGATCATCTGGGCTTCGGCGTAGAAATCCACGTCCGGCGGTGCCAGCTCTTCTTCGGCGTGCAGGGGGGCAATCAGGGCGCCGGTCAGCGCCACGGTCAGCGGGAGTGTTGTTTTCATTATTGATCCAGCCGTTGTGATAAGGACAATGTCCCTCATTGTAACCAGCGCGAGGCAGACATGCACAGCGACTTCCTGAATTCCGGTGACGAAACCCTGTTGGGGCTATGCCGCCCGGGCTTTGAGGCGGATCTTGCCGCCGAACTCAATTTCCATGCCGCCGACAACATGGTGGCGGGCTACCCGCGCGCGACCGCCCATAGCGGCTATGTGCTGTGGCACAGCCAGCAGGGCAGTATGGCTGCCGTGATGGAGAGTGGCTTGATCTTTGCCCGCAGCCTGAGTCTGGCAATAGGGCAGTTTGCCGATATTGGTGATGATCGAATCAGCGCGCTGTGGCCCTTGCTGGAGGAAGCCGCTCCGTTTTGCGAGGTTTATCTCGACCATCCGGACACCAATGAGGGCCGCGAGCTTCAGCGTTTTCTCAAGGGGTTCCGCAAGGCCCTGGAGCCGCGCTTGCGCAAGGCGGGTCTGTTGCGCAAGAACGCAGGGCAGCGGGTTCACCTGTTCTTCAGTGATTCACATAACGGCTGGGTTTCAACCAGTCCGGCCGCGATTCCGCTGGCGGAGGGGGGCGTGCGGCGTCTGAAGTTGCCGTCAGAAGCCCCAAGCCGGTCTGCGTTGAAGGTGGAAGAGGCCCTGTTGCGGTTCTTTGGTTCCACCGAGGCACTGACCGCCCGGACGGCGGTGGACCTCGGGGCGGCCCCGGGGGGCTGGAGCTGGCAGCTGGCACGGCGGGGGATAAAGGTGCAGGCAGTCGATCACGGCAAGCTCAATGCCCAATTACTGGATGAGTACCCGGTGGAACACATCTATGGGGATGCCTTTACCTGGCGCCCGCGCTCCCCGGTGGATCTGGTGGTCTGCGATGTGGTGGACAAACCTGCCCGGACCCTCCAACAGATGGAAAAATGGCTGGTGCAAGGGTGGAGTCGCGCCGCTTTGTTCAATCTGAAATTGCCGATGAAACGCCGTTTTCAGGAAGTCTGGCAGCTGTTGGAAAAATTGTCGGCGTCGATGGAAAAGCACCCGGAGCGGGGGCAGGTGGAGATCAAGGCTGCACATCTGTATTACGACCGGGAAGAGATTACGGTCTGGGCCGCATTCCACCGGGATTACTGACGATGACTGTGACGCGCCCGGCGAAGGGGTTCTTTCTGACGTTGGCGGCGTTGTACTTCGCCCAGGCTTTGCCCGTCAGCATGCTGGGCAAAGCCATGCCGGCACTAGCCAGAGAGGCGGGATTGTCGACCCAGTGGATAGGCTTTCTCGCCTTGCCTGCGATTCCCTGGGCATTGAAATTCATTTGGGCCCCCTGGGTAGACCGTTGGGGAAGCGGGCGACCCAATCATCGCAAGCGATGGGTGCAAGTCTGCCTGCTGGCTGTGATTGCCGTATTGGGCGTAGTGGCCATGTTCCCGCGAGAATGGTTGCTGGGGCCGGGCTTTGTGGTGTTGCTCGGGCTGCTTTTCCTGCTCAACTTTTTCAGCGCTACCCAGGACATTGCCACGGATGGTCTTGCCACCCGCTTGCTGACGCCGGAATGGCGGGGGCTGGGCAACAGCATCCAGGTGAATGGTTACAAGATCGGCATGATGGCGGGCAGCAGTGCTTTGCTGATTCTGGTTGACCTGTGGGGCTGGCATTCCACCGTGGCGCTGGTGATCGCGGCCATGATGTTGGTGTTGGTCCAGGTCACTCGCTTCCAGGAGCCTGCAGAGCCTGTTAGTCACCAGCAACGGGAGCCGGTGAGTCTGAGTTGGTGGTGGCGGGAGTTGACCCGTTTCTGGCTGCGCCCCGGGCTTTTGTTATGGTTGCTGATTCTGCTGTTTTATAAAGTCGGTGACAGTTTCGGTACCCGAATGATCAATCCCTATCTGGTCGATACTGGCTGGAGCTTATCGGCAATTGGCACGCTGGAACTGTTTGCGTCATTAATGGGACTGGCGGGGGCGGCACTTGCCGGGTTGATTATGGTGCGTGTTCACCGCCGCAGGGTGTTGGTGGCCTTTGCCCTTTTACAGGCATTGTCCTTTGTGGCCTGGGCTTGGCTGGCAAGCGCGGACAACTCAGTACCGGCGACACAGGTGTGGTTGGTGGCCCTGTTTGAACAGTTTGCAGATGGCCTGTCCACAGTGGCTCTATTTGTAGTGATGATGGATTACTGTCGCAGCAGTCATGAGGGAAGCGACTACACCATGCAGGCTTCGGTGAGGCTGTTTGCAGCGGGACTCTTCACTTTGCTAAGCGGCTTTAGTGCGGCCTGGATGGGGTACGCACTGCATTTCCTGCTCGCGGGCTTGCTGTCGGCGGCGATCATTCCCGTCATCCTGATCTGGAAACCGCCGGCGTCTTAACCGGCGCTGGCATCGGGCAACGACAATTCTTGTTGCGTGCTGAAAACCACATCCTTCGCGTTGCCTTCTTCTCGCATGCCAAGCAACAGCGGCAGGGCCCGAAAGACTTGTAGGGTTAAGGTCTTCCCTTCCAGTTGTGCATGGGCCAGTGAGCTGCTTTCGGGGCCGGTGACCGACAGGGCAGGGCCGAGCGGGGTCATGGCAAGTACGCCGTCCAGGGGCGGCAAGGGCATTTCCATGCCTGGACCAAGGGAGACCAGGCCACCGTGGTAGCGCAGCGTCCCTGTGGCCTCTGCGATGGTGTTTTCTCGAATACTGAGGGAAGTGAGGGCCAGGTCCAGATTGCCGTCAGCCTGTCCCTGCGGCAGAAAGTCATTGATGAGATCTACCGGCAGTTGGGCTCGCCAATGCTGTAAGCTCCAGTCGCCCCAGTCAGCACCAATCCAGCCCTCGGCATTGATCTGCCCGGTGTGCAGAGCGAGCTGCACGCCTGGCGTCAGCCATCGCCAATCCATTTCCCAGCGAATCTGTAACGGTTTTCCTTGCCATTCCATATCGCCCTGGCCACGCCACCACAATCCCGACAGCTGCGGTCTCGGCAGGGCATCTTCATTATCAGCGGCATCGAGCAAAGCGCGGGTTACCACCGACGCAGGCATGAGCATGATCATGAAAAAAAGAAAGGCGGTCATAAAGATGGCGGTGAGACCCAGTACTGACCGTAAGGGAGGCATCGGGTTTCTCCCGGTTGTTGTTATTGGACTGCGAGGCTGCGGTAAATACGGAACAGGGGAAAGCAAGATGAAAATAAAATATGAATTTGGTCACGAAAATAAATTCGCTTTTGGTAAAAGGGGACAGGCGTTGAGCCGGTTTTTGTCATTACCGGTCAGGCGGTGGTGGTTCAGTAAAAAGGGTGCCTATGATGAAAGTGCGTGCGAGGGATTGTTGTAAAAACTAATACATAATTATTAGTGGTCGCGATTTTATTAACAACAAAGAATCATTATAAAAATGCATTTTTATTCCGGATTATTCATTTTTAGAGAGTGAGAAACGTTTCCCGGTTTAACGGTATAGATGCGTGGATGATGATCGCCTGACGTGCAGAACGGAATCTGCACATAACACCTAACAAGAAGAATCACAGGGAAGAGGGACTGAGCATGTTCAGGATAAACAGCATGGCCTATGAGGTACCGCTGGTATCGGGCCTGTATGCGCAACGGTTTATCGATTTCATGGAAGCCAGGGGAATCAGCAGAGATGCCTTGCTGGAAGGCACTGAGCTGGATGAGGTTCTTGAGGGCCCAGGTCCACTGTTGTTGTCCATCAATCAGGTCACCCGCATGATGACCTCGGCTCGCCGTTTCCTTGATGATGATATGGCGGCGTTTGAGTTTGGTAAAACGCTGGATCTTCAAGGCCATGGCTTGTTGGGTTTTGCCTTGCTCAAGCAGAAAGACTTCCGCGATCTGGCCAACATGGTGGTGCAATACCTGCGGGTGTCGTTGCCGATACTGGATATGCGTGTGTCGTGTAGTGGCGATGAAATCCGCATCGCCTTGCAGGATGTCTGGGATCTCAAGGAGCTTCGCCCCTTCTTCGTGAATATCTATATGGGCAGCATATACTCGCTTACGTCATTGATATGTCGGAAGTTTCATTTCGAGTTTGATTTTTCTGTCGATCATGAACATGAGATGTGGCAGCGGCTTGCTCCCCAGGCAAGTTTGTCGTTTTCGTCATCGGGTAATCAGGTGGTGGTACCCCTGTCCGGACGCCCGGCAAGGGATGGCAATGATGAGCTGGCATTCTATCTGGCCAGTGCCCGTTCCCGGGATGATGTCAAAGCCGATGAACACATGGAGCTGGTGGCCCGTGTCCGTGAAGAAGTGCTGCGGTATCCGGGGCGAGAGGGCACCCTTGAGCGTGTTGGTGAGCGGCTGGGCATGAGCGCGAGATCGCTTCGCCACCACCTAAAATTAGCCGGGGTGTCATTTCATGATATCCGAAATCAGGTACGCAAAACCTTCGCAACGCGCTATCTCAAGGATACCAATATGCCACTGCACAAGATCGCAGAAGTCCTTGGCTATAGCGATCAAGCCAGCTTTACCAAAGCTTACCGTGGCTGGACCGGTGCAACGCCGGGGGATATACGCCGAGGATTTCTTCAGACTCAGTCCTGACGGTTAGGGTTGCCTCACTGCTATACCCATTAACCACCATGGCGTGGTGTTTTCTCTTGCCATTTTATTGGTTATTAGCGCTTAAACGTCTTCTCTATTATTAGATGAATATACGTTTTCGTATGTGTTTCTCCTGCTGAATGCGTAAAGCATCACAGCTGTCTTTTTTAACAAACTCTGCGTCACTCCTAACAATGCACCTGCTCGGGGCTTGCGAATAATGACTGCCATGTACCCGTGGGAAGGGAAGCGTCTGCCTGTTTTTCCTGCCCATGGAGTTGCGGGTGCATGGTCGCAGGCTGGCAGGGAAGCTGTCGCCATGGCTCTGCGATAACAACACATGAATATTGAGAATAATCAATACGAGGAGTGAGTCATGACCCCCCGAAATATGAATATCGGACCGTTCCAGATGCGGTCACTGGCAGCGGCTGCCGTGCTCGCCGCCAGTGGCGCAGCACAGGCGGTACCTGTCGAAGCCGACATGTACTTCCAGTGTACTTATCCGTTGATTGGTCAGCAGCCGCTGACGGCCAACATCCAGACCGACATGCCGGAAAGCATTGGTGTGGGCGAAGCAACGGGTGCGTTCACCCTGAACATTACCGCCACCGCTGAAGGCAACACCTGGCAAGGGCTTAGCCTGGTAGGTGCCACCACAATCGAAGGGTCTGCAGAGGCGGATTCCACCGTAAGTGGTAATTCACTGAGCTTGCCGCTCACCATTCCGCTGGGTATTCCTGTCACCGACATCGCAGGCGTTTCCGGCCCGTTCGATCTGGTCGCGACCGGTGATACTCCGTCCCTGACCTTCACCGAAAGCAATGTGGGCATGGTGGATATCTTCGTCGAAGAAAACATGTCTCTGGCCATGATCGCGCGCAAGGCTGATGGCACCTATGTTGACTTCGGTTCCGCCTGGCATGATCCCAACAATCCGGAAGTGTTCCTGGTGGATTGTGTAATGGATCAGGCCCGTATGAATGACAACGGCGTGACCAATCTGCTGCACTCATTTGAAGTCGAGACTGTGGCGGTTGAGCAGAACATCGATGTAGATATGGACGAGCTGGACTTCGGCCAGGTGCAGGGTGGTCTGACCGAAATGCAGACGGTGACCATTTCCAATACGGGTGGTCAGCCACTGGGTATCAATGGCGTTTCTATTGCCGGTGCTGATGCCAGCGCCTTCATGCAGACGAACGATTGTACCACTCTGGCGCAGGGCGAAAGCTGCACCGTGGATGTCACCTTCATGCCTACCGGCGAAGGGGCTCGCAGCGCCAACCTGGTAATCGAATCTGATGATCCGGATTCCCCAACCGTGGAAGTCGCCATGAGTGGTCAGAGCGTGCTGGCACCTGAGCCGGCGATGACGGTTGACCCTGAATCGGTTTCTTTTGGTTCAGTAACGGTGGGTACCAGCAAAGACAGCTCTGTCACCATCGGCAACGAAGGCACTGCTGCTCTGACCATCACCAACGTCTCTGTTGGCGGTGCTGACAGCAGCGAGTTCATTCAGAGCAATGATTGTGTGAATGTGGCCCCGGATGCAACCTGTACCGTTTCCCTGACCTTCACCCCTGCCGGCGAAGGCGCCAAGAGCGCTACCCTGAACATCCAGTCCAATGATGCGGCCACCCCGAATCTGGACATTGCGATGACGGGCACCGGCATCTCCAATTCCCAGGAAGGCGTAGAGATGACCTATGCGCTGTCTGGCAGCACCCACATCAAGAAAGCCTACGGCGATGTCAGCCTGAGTGGCACCATTGATGCGCTTCTGGATTTGGCCAGCGGTGACTTCACTGCGGACCTGGCTCTGGATCCTTCCAGTGGTAGCTTCCGTATCCTCTACGGCTGGAAACTGGTGACTGCGGATGCCGACATCGAGTTCGAGCCGGTAGGTGAAACCACAGGTAACATCGGTGCAGGCAATGTGCTGACTGCTGAAACCCAGATGTACATCAAACTGCCGAAAGTCAAAATGAAGTTCTTCGGTATTTCACTGCCGGTAGGGGGTGGTGATGAGTGTCGTACCTCTGAGCCGGTATCCATCCAGCTGGCCAGCCCGGAAGGCGAATCCTTCGATCCGCTGGGTGCGGGTGGCAACCTGGTAGGTACCTACGATCTGCCGGGCCTGGAAAACTGTGGTGGTCTGACTGACCTGCTGAACGTCTTCATGGCGGGTAGCGGTAACACCATCGAGCTGTCCCTGGATCCGCAACTGTAATGTTCTGGCGGTGCTCTGCTTCGGCAGGGCGCCGCTCAGCACTACAGTTGTTTCGGTCTTGCTGTGCCCATCCGGGCACAGCTTCTATCTGACCTGAATGGTTGCCCAAAGCCGGGCGGTTGATGCCGGTTTTGGGCAACCATTAGTGATGGACAAAGCTTATGTCTCTTGTACATGTTGGGCCGGTGGCGACGACGGCGTTGCTGATGCTGTTGTCGGCATCGTCGGCGGCGGCCCCGGTCTCTGCCACGCTGAATTACACCTGTGTTTTTCCCCTCATCGAAGAGCAGCCCCTCAGCGTCGACATCACGTCTGAGATGCCGGACAGTCTTGCGGTTGGGCAACCCTCAGGGAGCTTCCAGATCGATGGAACCGCGACTGTTTCTGCCGAATCCTGGAATGGTCTGGATTTTGTGGGCAGCGATACGTTGTCCGGACAAGTGGATGCCCATGCCTCTGTCACTGGTAACGGACTGTCGTTACCCCTTGTGATTCCAATGGAGATCGCTGCACAGCCAATGCCTGATGAGCAGGGCGCCTTCTCTATTGTCGCTTCAGGTGAGACACCGTCCCTGACGTTCACGTCCGACAATCAAGGGGCGGTAGAAATACGGGTAGGGAACCTGGTGCTGAACCTCACTCCCCGTGACGATAATGCTAATCCGACAGGACTCGGTGATTTTCAGAGTGAATGTGTGCCGGTCACGGGTGGGGAGACTCTGCTACACACCATCACGGTGTCTGGCGATGACGCAGGTTCTACTACGTTTGGGGTAACGGGTGATGCTGTTCTGAAAGGAAAGGCGAATTGGCCCTTGGTGGGAGAGCTGGCCGTGGAAACTTCGGGTAGTAGTGTTTCGGGGAGCATGGGGCTCGAGACGTCTGCGCTGTCACTGGATATCCCGGGGCTGTTCAAAACGTTCTCTCTGGATGCGCAGGCAACGCTTGAGCCTCTTTCTTCCGTATCGGGAGAGTTGATTGATGGCGAGTTGGTACTGTCTCTTCAGGCCCGGATCCGGCTTGCCGATATTCGCCTTAAATTGTTCGGTGTGCCGATCGCCGTCTACAACGGTGAGCAATGTGTCAGCTCACAGGCAATGTCGCTATCAGCAGTGACGCCTTCCGGGCAGCATTTTGATGTTACGACCGGGGGGCAGGTGACGGGTGAGTACTCTGTGCCAGCGTTTGAAAATTGCGGGGTCATGACAGGGCTGGTCAATCTGTATCTGGCGGGGGCGGGCAGCAGCTTGTCCCTGCAGCTGGCACCGCTATAACAAAAGGGCGACAGGATGAAACGAAGAAACCGTAATCTCATCAGACTCCCGGACATCATGACGGGGCTGGTGGCGACGATATCATTCGGGTTGTTGTCGTTGGCGTCGGCAAGCCATGCCGATGACAGCTTTTATCAACCTCCATCGCCTTTTCCTGCCGGCTTGCCAGGGGATATCGTGTCCTGGCGCGAAGCGAAGGCAGGACCACCCCGTGCCCGTGAACTGGCCCATGCCTGGCAGGTGATGTACTTGTCCACCGACGGGTTGGGAAACCCGGATGTGGTAACCGGCACGGTACTGGTTCCAAAAGGTCATGACCCGGCGACCTTGCCAGTGATTGGCATGGCGCCGGGTACGGCAGGGCCGGCTTTCCGGTGTGCGCCCTCGCGGATGATCGACAAAGGTGCCTTCTATGAACAGCCGGCCATCAACGACATGCTCGAGCGAGGCTATGCCGTCGCGGTGACGGACTATGTTGGCTATCACCCGGAACCTGAGACGACTTACATTATCGGGAAGTCCATGGGGGCGGCCTTGCTGGATGTGGTCCGTGCCGCTCAGCGACTGCCAGAAAGTGGATTGTCTTCGTCTTCGGCGGTGATGTTGCGGGGGTATTCCCAAGGTGGTGGGGCGACGCTGTGGGCGGGTGAAATGCATTCTGCCTATGCCCCCGAATTGGACTTGCGAGGCCTGGCCGCCGGAGGCGTACCCGCAAACCTGGCCCAGGTGGCGCTGCCTTTGAATGGGCAAGCGGGTTTCGGGGTGTTGTTGTATGCGTTACTGGGGCAAGACAACCTGTACCCGGAACTGTCTTTGACTCCGTACCTGAATGCTCAGGGGCAACAGGCCGTTACGGAGATGGTCAGCGATATGTGTGTACTGGAATTACTGCAGGATTTTCAGGGCGTTTCCCTGGCCGATGTGACCGACGTCAACCCGTTAACCGGGCCGCGCTTGCAACGCATTGCCGAGAATGAGCTGGGCAAGGGCACGCAGTCGGTGCCTGTGTACCAGTACCATGAGGAGCAGGATGGTTTGGTCGCGTTTTCCCAGGCGCGTGATCTTAAAAACCTGTATTGCAGCAAGGGGGTAAACGTTCAGTGGCAACCGGTGGATACGCAAGGCAGCAGCGGAGTCGTGCGGCACATCAATCTGGCCTACCGGGGAAACAGCGGGGTCAATGTGTTCATCGATGAGGTGCTACAGGGACAGACGCCGTTATCCAATTGCGACGGGGGTTGAGGCGGCGAGATTGTGGGGGGCTGCGAAATCATGGCCAGCCAGTATAATGGCGGCCTGTTTTCGCAACCGGAGCCCCGTTCCATGGACGCCCAACACCACCTTGATGCCACTGGTCTGCTGTGTCCGGAACCGGTCATGATGCTCCACAACAAGGTTCGCGACATGGCCCCGGGCGAACTCCTGGAAGTCCGCGCCACAGACCCCTCCACCGAGCGAGATATCCCCAAGTTCTGCCAATTCCTAGGTCACACCCTGGAGAAACAGCAGGTTGAGGGGGAGGTGTATTGGTATTGGATCAGGAAGAAGCAGTGAACAGTTAACAGTGAATAGTTAACAGCGATGCGCGGTTAGCGCATTCAGGCTTTTTAACGTACGAGGCCGCGCCCAAGAGTTGGGCGCGGCCTCGTTGCTTACAAATCAAGCAAGCGTTGCTCGCGCAACAGTTCACTACCCTTACCGCTCTGTCGCCAACATCGCCACCGCAGCCAGCGCTTCCGGGTCCCGTTCTTTGAGTTTGTTGGCGATACCGTGCTGGAAGAAGTAGCGGAAGTGGTCTTTCTCCTGAGCAGAGGTGAGACATTGGGCGCCGGGGAGCACCGGGGTCTGTACCGGGTCGTTTTCTTCCGCAACCATGGCCGACAGGGTGCCATCCGCGTGCAGGCGCCAGCTGACCACTTCCATCAGGCTGATGGTGTGGAACTCATCGGCTGAGAATACGGCGTGAGTGCCGATGGTGTCCGGGATTTCCTGAACAGAGTGCTGCCCGGGTTGGGGTTTGCCAAAGAAGCGAACGGCGGCATCCAGCTCTTGCACTTTATGTTCCGGGGCATCCACGAACAGGTAGTCACTGCCTGGCAGGCGGTATCCTTCCCAGCGACCGTTTAACGGGTCGGCCAATGCCATTGCGGTAACGGGGCTTTTCAGCCAGGGGACCATGGCAACAGTGTCGCCATTGGCCAATCGGGCCCAGGCCAGAATCTTCAGCGAGAACAGGGTGTCAGGATGGCTGTCATTGGCGTATAGCAACTCAATGCCATCGTATTCCGGTGACAGGCGAAGTATAGGGGGCTGGGCCGCTTTGCGACGTGGAGAGAAAGGAACAACGTTGCTGTTCCCGCCAGGGTGTTGCCGGTGAGCCGAAGTCATGGGCACCTCCCGGTACGTGTCCTAGAGGGTCGCCAATGTTGTTACACCCGGCAGGGTGCTGGCACGATCACATGCCATGGCGACCGTTGGTTCACGTTAGCCTGTCAGACGCAGGCATGCAAGTTGTCGCGCAAGCGTCATGAGCGGTGGCGCGAATGCCGGACAGATGGCACCCGCAGGAGGTGGGCGACGCGATGGTCTGTGGGACCATCGCGTCAACGGAGCAAGAAACTCAGGCGCTGACGAGAGCCAGTGCGCCACTGGCGATCGGTAGCGCCATGGCAAGACGCCAGGCTAACCGCTGCTGATAGGGCAACAAAAACACCAGAGGCAAACCGGCAAAGGCAAACAGACCGATGGCCATGAACAGAGCCAGACCGGTTGGCCACACCTGCAGTACGCAGACCAGCGACACCGCCAGACAGGCCCAGCCGCTCCAACGGGCCAGCCGGGCTCGCGGCTCTGGCAGTTTGCGATCCAGAATCTGCGGCTGATGACGCTTCATTGCCAATGCCAACAGGGTCATACCGCTGAACGCCAGGCAGACAGCAAATAGCAGGATCATGAGTTTTCTCCCGCAGGCGCGGTTGTGGAAGGCGCGGTACGTTTAGCCGGTTTTTTTCGCGGTGCATGCTTGGCGGGGGCTGGCTTACGTATCAGTCGCCAAAAGGTGTAGCCACCCGCGCCAGCAAAGGCCAGACACACCAGATCGACACTGGCCAGGGCAGGGTGCTGCCACGCCACGGCAGTGAATAGATGGGAATCCGTCGTCAACACATTGATCACCGGCACGGCCAGCCACAATACGGTGCCGAGGGCGACCTGTTCCTGCCAACCGCTCCGGTTGGGGCGTAGCAGGGCATGGATCAGTGCGGCAAGCCATACCAGAAAGAACACCTGTATTTCCTGATCGCCCCGGTTTTCCAGCGTCACAGGCAGCAAACGGTTGCCGATGAAATAGGCGGCAATCGCGATCATCAAGCCAGAGATGGTCGCCATGTTGAGACCCTTCACCAGCTTCAGGGAAGAGCCCGGAACCTGGTCGCGTTTTAGTTGCTGTGTGCGCTTGTTGACCCACAGCAACATGCCAGTGATGGCCATGGCGGAGCCGGCAATGCCGAACAGGAAAAACAGCCAGCGTGTCAGCGGGTCCGCGAAGCGAGCCATGTGCAGGCTGGTGAAGACATTATAGATTCGCCAACTGGGGGAAACGGGATCTTCAGAGGGTAGCAGGGTCTCCTGCAGTTCCCCGTTTACGCCGTTATACACCTGCACCGGATCGCCCCCACGTTGACGCGCGGTAATGGCAGGGTCCCTGTCTACACGCAAGCTGATGACGGCATTATCGCGGTTCGGATTGGTGACGCCGATGCGTGTCACCGGTTTACCGAAATGGGCTTCGGTTTGTGCAATCAGGGGTTTGATGTCGACCATCTCGGCGGGGTTGCCGGGGCGCTGGGCCTCTTCTCCACCACGGGAAAAGACCTCGGAGAAAAAGTCACGCCGGTTTTCCGGATAGGCGGCATCAATTCCCCAGGGCATCAGCATGGTCATGAACAGTAGCAGGCCCGAATAAGTGATCATGAAATGGAAGGGCAAGGCCAGTACGGCCGTGGCATTGTGGGCATCCAGCCACGATCGTTGTCCCTTGCCGGGCCGGAAGGTAAAGAAATCCTTGAAGATCTTCTTGTGGGTAATCACCCCGCTGATGATCGCAATCAGCATGAACATGGTCGCCAGACACACGACCCAGCGGCCGACTTCCCGGGGTACCCCGTGCAGCTGGTAATGGAAGCGATAGAGGAAGTTGCCACCGGCGGTGTCACGCGGTTCGACCACCTGCCCGCTGTCGGCATCCATGGATACGCTTTCACCGCGATTACGGCCGCCCCCTTGTTGTTGGCGCTGCTGCAGCGGTTGCCAGCGTAGCTCGGCGACGGTGTGCCGGGCGGAGGGCAGGCTGATATCCCAGGAACGGGCGTCGCTGGCCTTGTCGTTGAGCACCGCCACTGCCATGTCCAGTGTGTTGGGGGTAAGGGTGGAGTCATGGGTTTCCGGCTCCATCCACAGGGTAATTTCTTCACGGAAGTAGGCACTGGTACCGGTAATAAAAATCGCGACCAGCAGCCAGCCCAGCAACAGTCCGACCCAGGTGTGTAGCCAGGCCATGGATTGGCGGAAGGATCCGTTCATGGTGGGCTCCCGATCAGATACAGGGCGCCAAACACCAGGCTCACTAGTGCAATCCCACCCCAGGCCCGCCAGGCGCTGCGAACAGAAAAAGCCCAGATGGCAGCACAGGCGCATAGCAGGAATGCCACCAGAATGCCGGTAATGACGGCTTCGTTACGGGGCATGGGCAAAATCACGGCCAGGGCCATGGCGCACAATGCGCTCAGGGCATAGCCTCCCAGCGCCGCGGCGAGTGTCCGGGACGTTATCGAGAGTGGAGTCATAAAGCGATACTGCGGCAAGTCAACGAAAAATGAGAATCGTTATTATCCGCGAAAACGTGCAAACAAAATGCACATTTGCTTGAGGCAAGTGTAAAGAATGTCAGTCTGATCAGGCTGCCTGGGCGGACTTGGCGTCAGCTGTAGCGTGAACAAGGGGTTGTTTCATCCGCCAGCGCAGGCGCAAGCCAAGAAGAACCGCCGCCACGGTGAGTCCGGCCACCAGTCCGATCCAGAAACCGGCTGGCCCCATGGCCGGTACCAGCCAGTCGGTCAGCCCCAGGCTGTAGCCCAGCGGCAAGCCAACGCCCCAGTACGCAAACAGGGTCATCAGCATGGGCTTGCCGGTGTCTTCAAATCCGCGCAGGCAGCCGTTGGCACACACCTGCAAGGCATCGGAAATCTGATACAAGGCGGCAAACAAGAGCAGGTAGGAGGCGAGTGCAATCACCTCCGGGTTACTGGTATAGATATGCGGGATCCAGTGGCGAGCAACCACCAGAGCGAGCGCGGCAACGACACCGACAATGACGCTGATCATTAACGCGATCTGCACGGCATTGCTAAGGCTCGCTGTATCTGCACGGCCCCGGGCGTGGCCCACGCGTACTGTGGCCGCCAGCGCAAAGCTGAGCGGCACCATGAAGATCAGGGAGGTGAAATTCAGCGCAATCTGATGGCTGGCGACGGTTTGCGCCCCCAGGCTGCCGATCAACAGCGCAATCACGGCAAAGATGCTGACCTCAAAGAAAATCGACAGGCCCACAGGCAGGCCCAGACGCAGCATGTAGCCCAGACTCGGCATTTCAAAGTGGCGCCGGCGCAGGTTCAGCGGCGCACTCCGGTAAACCGGGTGGCGATGAGTGTAGACCAACATCATCAACGCCATGCACCACATCACCAGCGAAGTGGCCCAACCGCAGCCGACGCCGCCCATGGCCGGGAATCCCAGCTTGCCGTAGATCAGGACGTAGTTGCTGGGGATGTTGATCAGCAAGCCGATCACGCTGAACACTAACACCGGACGGGTGTGATTCATGGCTTCGGTGTAGCTACGCAAGGCCAGCATGATCGCCGCCCCCGGCATGCCCCAGCTCAATGCATCCAGATAGCCGCTGACCATGGGGCGGATGGCAGGATCCACGTCCATCCAGACCATGACCGGCGCCACGCTGCGCAGGATCAGCGCGCATAGCACACCCAGGCCAAGGGCAAGCCAGAGGCCCTGCTGGGCCAGCGGGTTGATACGGTGGTAAGCTTCGCCGCCGAGATGCCGTGACAGAATCGGGGTGGCGCTCATCAGCACGCCGGTCATGAACAGGAACAGGGGCACCCAGATACTGGCGCCCACGGCAACGGCGGCAAGGTCATTGGCGCTGACGCGGCCTGCCATCATGGTGTCAACAAAGCCGTTAGCGGTCTGTGCCAGCTGGCCGCCGAGAATTGGCAGGGCGAGCGTGAGCTGGGCGGCAAATTCCTGACGGCGGGAAGACATAGGCGTGACAAATCGTATGAGTGAGACACAGGGTCGGAGCAAGGCGGCTACCATACCGCAAAGCACAACAAAGGTGCACCGTAGTGCTGACCTTGAGGCCCTTTTTCGCGCGACTTTTTTCCACGACTACGCCACGGTGCTGATAGGGGGCGCGCAGGAGCCGGTGTACCTGCCTGGCAGCCCGCACCGAATCTGCTATACGCAGGATTACTTTCGCAGTGCCTTGCACGAGATTGCCCACTGGTGTGTCGCCGGGGACGCCCGTCGCCAGCTCGAAGATTATGGCTATTGGTATGCGCCGGATGGCCGCAATGCCGAGCAGCAGGCACAGTTCGCCAGCGTGGAAGTGCTCCCCCAGGCCTATGAAGCGCTATTCTGCGCCGCCTGCGGTCACGATTTTCGGGTGTCACTGGATAACCTGAAGGGGGATGGTGGAGATGAGCGGGTCTTCGCCGAACAGGTCTGGGCTCGGGTAGAGGCTCTGCTCAAGCAGGGCGTGCCAGAGCGTGTCGAACGTTGGTGCGTTGCGTTGGCGGGCTTCTACGACCGCCAAGACCTTCCCCTGTCAGATGCCCTGCGACAAACCTTCCTGCTACCGTTGTAGGAGCGGGGGATCCACCGAGATTGGCGCGATTTCGCGGTGGAACCACCGCTCCCACAAAACCTGGGATGCCCTCATTGTGGGAGCTTGCGTGCAAGCGAATGGTCAACCTATCGTCTGCAGGCAGACTCCCACAAAAAGATTTGTCCCTGGACTACACCTGGCGATTGGCGTCTGATTTTCCTCGCAGTTCATAGCTCGCTGCTCGTAGCTAAAAAAAGGCCGCGCCCATAGGGCGCGGCCTTTTTTGTGAGGATCATGGATCCAGCTTTGCGCTCTTAACGCAGCATATGCAGGAAGTGCATGTGCTTCTCGTACTGGTCCAGAACGTCGGCGATCACCTGGTCCTTGGTGTAGCCCATCAGGTCGTAATCCTGACCCCCTTCTTCCAGGAACACTTCCGCGCGGTAGTAGGTGTCCTTGTCCGCATGTTTCCTGGAATGGTCCAGCTGACGGATGGTCAGTGACGGGCGGGTATAGCCGCGTACCCGGACACCGTAAATGAAATCTATCTCGCCGCTGTGGCTGACTTCCAGATAGGCACGGTCGTCTTCATGGCGGATATCCACTTTCAGACCGTAGGTTTCCAGTTCGGCCGCCACAGTTTCCAGTGCCGGCTTTACGGTGGTTTCCAGAAACTCCAGTACCCTGGCCCGGATCGGGAAGTTGACCATGTTCTTGAGTCGGCTCTTCCATCCGCCTGCCGGGCGTTGATGGCCCACGTTCAACTCGGGAGGGGGCGCGACTGACGCCTGCAGACTGCGCAGACGGATGTTTTCCACCTTCAGCGAGCGCAGCAAGCCATAGGCGGCAATCAGCAGCACCAGGGAGAATGGCAGGGCAGCGGCAATAGTTGCCGACTGCAGCGCGCCCAGTCCGCCGGCGAGCATCAGGGCAATGGCGACAATGCCTTCAGAGCTCGCCCAGAACACGCGTTGCCATACCGGGGTGTCGTCATGGCCACCGGACGCCAGCATATCCACCACCATGGAGCCGGAGTCGGAGGAGGTGACGAAGAACACGATCACCATCAGCGTGGCGACGCCTGAAATAAACCCAGAGAAGGGGAATTGTTCCAGGAAGTGGAACAACGCCACCGACATGTTTTCGTTCACCAGGCCGCCCAGCTCGGCAAAGGTATTGCTCATGATCATGTTGATGGCAGAGTCGCCGAACACGGTCATCCAGAACAGGGTGAACCCGGCAGGCACGAACATGACGCCCATGGCGAATTCACGAATGGTACGGCCACGGGAAATACGGGCAATAAACAGACCCACAAAGGGCGACCAGGCGATCCACCAGCCCCAGTAGAAAATGGTCCAGCCGCCGACCCATGCCTGCGGGCCGCCGTCTTCCTTGGGTTGGTAGGCATACAGGTTGAACGTCATGCTGACCAGTTCAGACAGGTAGGCGCCCACGTTCTGCATGTAGGTTTTCATCAGGAAGACGGTAGGACCGAGGATCAGCACGAAGGCCAGTAGCAGAAAGGCGAGGCCCAGATTGAGTTCAGACAGGCGCCGAATCCCTGCGTCCAGCCCGGTGACCACGGAAATCGTGGCCAGGCCGGTGATGCCGATGATCAGGAATACCTGCACGGTGTCGCTGACCGGCAGATCAAACAGATAATTCAGCCCGGCGTTGACCTGCTGAACGCCAAAGCCCAGTGATGTGGCGACGCCCAGTACTGTGCCGACGACGGCGAAGATGTCTACCGCATGCCCAATGGGCCCATAGATCTTTTTGCCAATAATGGGGTAGAGCGCAGAGCGCAATGTGAGGGGCAGCCCGCGGCGGAAACTGAAGTAGGCGAGAATCAAGCCGACGATGGCGTAGATCGACCAGGCATGCAGACCCCAATGGAAGAACGTGACCCGCATGGCCTCTTTCGCGGCGGCAATACTGTTGGGCTCAGCCATCGGCGGGCTGGTGAAATGCATGATGGGTTCGGCGACACCAAAGAACATCAGGCCGATGCCCATGCCTGCGGAGAACAGCATGGCAAACCAGGAACTGTAGCTGTAGTCCGGCTCTGAATGGTCAGGCCCGAGCTTGATTTCACCGTAGCGGCTGATGCCCAGGAACGCGACCAGAGAAATAATGATGGCCACGGTAAGAACGTAAAACCAGCTGGCTTCTTCAAGCACGGCGAGTTTCAGGTTGTTGAAAAAATTGCCTGCGGTTTCAGGGGCAATGACGGAGAAAAGTACCAGACCCATGATGATGATCAGTGAGCCGTAGAAGACAGGGGGATTGATCTTGGTCTGGATGCCCGAGGTGGGTGTGCTCTCCTGCTCGGCAGAATCTGACATAGGAAGCTCCTTGTGCAGTTGGCAATCGGGAACCCTTCTATCTCAATCGAACGTTGCGTCCTTCAGGATAGTGACACAATGCAAGGGTGCGGCCGGTCATGGCAGAAACCGGTAATCACACCGCAGAGCACAATAACAATTGCAGTCAGTGGTTCCCTTGTGCCATCACCTTAACATAGGGGTGGCCCCTGTGTTGAGGCGGTGGTTTGATGTGGTTCTCGGGAGAACGCCAGCGGCGGGTTTACAACCGGCCGCTGCGTTTGAGCATCAGATACAGCTGGTTGAGCTGGGTCGGCATCTGCTGTGGGGTTGTCGCCGTCACCAGCGCTCCGGCGTGACGCAGGCGGGTGTGCAGCTGCTGGCGGGCCTGCTGCTCCTGGGCATCCGCACATACCTGCAGGGCTTCGTCAAAGTCGCCGGGGCGGCGACGCGACAGAGCTTGCTGTTCCGGCAACAGCATGTCGGCGACCAGTACCAGATGATGCCGTCGTAACAGGCTGACGGCGGTCATCAGGTCATCGCGGTCTTCCTGTTGCAGGCGGGTAATCAGCACCACCAGGGCCCTGCGCCGGGTGTGTCGCACCAGTTGGCGGGCCGCCAGACTGAAATCACTGGCATGGTGACTGGGGTGCAGGTCATACAGCCCATTGAGCAAATGGTTGATCCCTTGCTGACCCTGAACCGGTGGTAGCCAGCGCGGCTGGTCGCCGGAGAACAGCATGGCGCCGGCCTTGTCCTTTTGCTTGAGGGCGCTGAAGGCAAGCAGCAGGGCGGCGTTAAGGGCATGGTCGAAGCCGGTCAATTCACCCACCGGCATGGCCAGACGTCGGCCACCGTCGAGCATCAACAATACCTGCTGATTCTGTTCGTCCTGATATTCGCGGCTGATCAGGCTGCGGCGCCGGGCGGTCGCTTTCCAGTCGATCTGGCGCAGGCTGTCGCCGGGGTGATACTCGCGCAGCTGGTGAAACTCCATGCCTTCCCCGCGGCGGGGCTTGAGCCGGGTGCCGGTGAGCAGAAAGGCATGGCTGGCATCCAGCGCGCCCTGGCCTAGGCGCGAGAAGTCCGGGTAAACCGGCACGGTGCAAGCCGCCGGAGACACCTTGCGGCCTCGCCACAGGCCAAGGGCACTGGGCACCCAGAATTCCAGATCCCCGAATTCCGCGGGGCCGCGTCGAGCGGGTCGGTAGCTGTAGCTCAGCTCGGTAATTTCTTCGTCGGCCGGCGAGATCAGGCAGGGCAGGCCGGTGTCAGGGTCGTCGCCGGGGTGATGATCCGCCAGCAGGGTGCCGGGTTGCAGGGAGGCGCTTGTCAGGCGAACCCGGACGGTGTGAGGTTGTTGCACCGACAGCGCGCTGGGCAGACGGCGCTCGGCCAGGGGGGCGGGCATGCGCCGCAGTCGCCAGCCATCCAGTCCTGCCACAATCAGCACCACGGCACCCAACGCCCACCACAGTGCCCGCAGCGTTTGTGCGTCGAACAACAGCAGTGGCAAGGCCAGAGCCGCCCAAATGGCGATCATGGCCAGCAGCCGACGATCGGGTTTCATTGGCGTGGCGCTTCCACCTGGTCGAGCAGGCGCGACAGTACGGATTCGGGGGTCTGGCCTTCGATTTCGGCATCGGCACTGAGTTGAATGCGGTGACGCAGTACCGGGCGGGCGACTTGCTGGATGTCGTCCGGGGTCACAAAGTCTCGGCCTTCAAACAGGGCGTGCACCCGGGCGGCCCGGGCCACCGCGATACTGGCCCGGGGGCTGGCGCCGTGGCTCAGGCCGGCAAAATCGCGGGTGGTGCGGACAATCCGCAGCGCGTAATCGAGAACCTGCTCATCAATCAGGATGCCGTCACTGAGCTGGCGCATGGCCAGAAGGCCGGGGCCATCGGTGACCGGGGATAGGGAGTCCACATCGAGGCTGGCGCGAATGGTGCCGTCGAGCACCATGTTCACCAGGCGAGTCTCGTCGTGGTGGGCAGGGTAATCAATCATGACCTTGAACAGAAACCGGTCCAGTTCCGCTTCTGGCAGTGGGTAGGTCCCTTCCTGGTCCAGCGGGTTCTGGGTGGCCAGTACCATATAGGGTTCCTGCAGGCTGAAGGCCTTGCCTTCAATAGTAATCTGCCGCTCCTGCATCACCTCCAGCAATGCCGCCTGAGTCTTGGCCGGGGCGCGGTTGATCTCGTCGGCCAGCAATAACTGGGTGAAGGCCGGGCCGCGACGGATGCGAAATTGCTCGGTCTTCTGGTCATACATGGCATGGCCGGTGACATCGGTGGGCATCAGGTCCGGGGTGAACTGAATGCGGTTGAAGTCCAGTTCCAGCACCTTGGCCAGGCTGCGTACCAGCAGGGTCTTGCCGAGCCCCGGCACGCCCTCGATCAGGACATGGCCACCGCCGATCAGGGCAATCAGCACTTCGCGGACCACTTGCTGCTGTCCAATCAGCACCTGATTGAGGCGCTGTTCAATGCCTTGCGCAAGCTGGGTGGCATCGGCAAGCGTGGAAGGGGATGTCATGACAAGCTCCTTATTGTCTGGAGTAGCTGTACGGTTTGCAGCAGGTGTTCGCGGCTTTCCGGGTCGCCATACAAGGCGAGGCGTATCTGTTCTGCTCGGGTGTCCAGCCGCCGGCCGGCCAGGGCAAAGGCGGTATCCGGGTCTGGATGCAAGCGGTTGAGCACGCTGCCGGCCTGCTTGCGCAGGTCTCGCAGCAACGCGGCGTGTAGTCGGGTGCGCCACTGGAAGTAGCCGCTGGCATGCAGGTGCTGCAGATAATCGTGATGGTCACCGTCGTTGGCGGGATGCAGGGGGCCTTGACGGGGAATCCGATACCACAGCCACAGTCCCAGCAGGATTACCAGGGCACTGATCAGCTCGGGGGCGCGGCGCCACAGCCACTGCACCAGGGGTGGCATTTCCACTGAACGCACAAACCAGACCGGGCTATCCCCGGTGAGCCAGCCAAGCAACCAGGCGTGGTCGAAATAGAGCAAGTGATCGTTGTCCCACAGGCTCAAATCGGAAAGCACCGTGATCTGGCCGTCGCCAAGGGAAAGCTGAATCAACTGGCTGCCATGCTCGTTATCCGCCCAGCCGGTCACTTCCGTGGGCCACTGGCGGTGCGGGGCGATATCGTCTTCCTCATCCCAGCTGTCATGCCAGAGAACATGGTCGCTATAGAGTTGGATGTAGCGGTCGCGTTCACTGCCTTCACCGTGCAATAGCAGGGGTTCGGGTTGTTCCGGGGCATCACAAAACAGAGAGACACAGCTTTCACGCAGGTCGTCGTTATCGCTGTTCATGCAGTAGCGTAGCGGATCGCCGGCAAACAGCGGCATGGTGGCCAAAACGGCAATCAGGGGGTCTTCTTCCAGTTCCTGAAATTCATCCTCGTCTTCGAGGCGCCAGACGGTGATGCCCAATGGGTACAACAGAGGATCATTGTCTTGCCATTGCTGCTCGCTGGCGCTGGCCTCATCGCGGTTTTCCGGCAGGGGGCGCGCTGCGACGATCAGCTCACCGCCGGTTTCGACCCACTCCAGTAACTGGCTGACCTGGCTGTCGGTCATCAGGCCGCGGCGCTTGTCAAACACCAGCACCCGGGTGTTGTCGGGCAGGGGAAAAAGGGCGGCGGCGCTGAGGATGCGTTCGCTGGGTTGCTGGCGCTGCTGTAGCCAGGCTTGTGCGGCATGATAGGGGTTGCGCAGAACCGTGCTGTCCAGTGGCATGCGGTGCACCGCGGTCACCGGTTCGGTGAGGGCGTAATACCCGCCCACCATGGCGGCGATGACGCTCGCAATGACGACCGGTAGCCACTTACCCATGGGCGGTCTCCGCTTGACCCAGCGATTGCCAACGGCTCAGCAATGCCTTGACCTCGGCGGCCTGCACCGGACGGTGGGCCCAGGCAGTGCGCACCCAGGCATTGATCAGGTCGCCAAGAAACTGAAGTGCGGGAGTGCTGCCGTGATGCTGGCGCAGGGTCCGCAGGCAGTGCTGTTCGGTACTGCCCGCCGCCAGGGGGACCGGGTAGCGCTGCAGCATGGTGGCGAGGCTGGCGCGAAGCAGCAGCGAGAGTGCGCCGCGAATATCCTCTGCTTGCAGGCAAGCATTCACCGCACTGGCGATATCGTCAGGCAGGCTCTGGCGACGGATATCCAGCCCCGCCACATGCGTTGGGATCGCGTTCTGCGGCTGGCGCCCCGGAAGCCGGAAGCCCATCTGATTGACCACCTTCAATAGCAGCCAGACCACGACGCCCGCAAAGACTGCCCACACAATGCCCCATAACAAGCCGGATGGAATACTGAACGGCTTGTCGGCGCTGCCCCGTGATTCGCTGTTGGTCAGCCATTCGAACAGCTTTTTCCAGAGTGTTTCCCAGATACTGCTGTCTTCGCTGTCTTCGTCCTGATCCTTCCATTCCCGGTAAGTGAAGGTGTCGAAGGGCATGTAATCTTCGCCGGCGAGCAGTTCGATGACCTGCTGCTGCTCATCCTTGGTGTCAGCGGGCAGTGTTGCCTGTGCCTGTGCCTGTGCCGGTGGCGTCGGCAGCAGCAGGGCGCCGACCAGCAGGGCGAGGGCGGCGCTGGTGCCGGCCCGCGCCTTGCCGATGCGGGTCAGGCCCAGCTGCAGGTCCCAGCCTTCAAGCCAGGTGCGTTTGTTCAGGTAAAGCGAAAAGCCGCAGGCCACATACAAAGGCTCGGTGATGCACATGGCCAGATACAAACAGACCGAAGCCATCAGGCTTTGCAGATTACTTTCCTCGAAGAACCAGTCGCTCAGCTCCAGATTCAACTGCCAGGGCACCAGCATGTACACCAGCGCCATGAGTGCAAACGACATGAACTGTTCCAGGTGAATCATGACCACCGTCATCAACCAGGAACGGTTGGAGGGCGCGCGGTGCAGTACCTGCAAGCGTTGGTTCAGTTGCTGGCCGCGGGCTCCTTCCAATTGCCACACCGGGGTATTGAAACTGCGTGACGGGCTGAAGCGGCGCCAGGTGAGCTGGGCAAACAGGCCCGGCAGGGCATAGCGCGGCCAGCGGCGAAACAGTTGCCGAAGGCTCAGTTCTTCAGCAAACAGGGCATGGCTGTACCAGGCCAGCAACGGCCGTTCCCACAGGGGTTTTAGCCACCAGAACAGCAGCAACGGCCACCAGGCTTCCTGCGACGTGGCAAGCCATAGCAGCAGGCCGTAGGGAATCAGGGTGAAGGCCAGCCAGGTGCGTATCACCGGCCAGGCCCAGCGACGGAACAGGCGGGTGCCGAGATCCACTGCCTGCCAGGGGCTGCGTGGAGCAAGCCGGGCGCTAGCGTTTTCGAGATCCATCCCGTCCCCCGAAAATCAGATAAAGATACAGCAGCCCCCAGCACGCGGCCCCAACCGCGTACTTCACCATCGGCTCGAACTCCCGTGGTGACCAGAATGCTTCAATAAAGGCGGCCAGCAGTAGCAGGGTAAAGACCCCGTACATGGTCGGTAAGGCATCACGGGCGGCCAGTCGCAGGGCATCCAGCCGGGTATAGGCGCCGGGTGCAATGATGGCCCAGCCCAGCCTCAGTCCGGCGCCGCCAGCCAGCACAATGGCGGTCAGTTCCGGCGCGCCATGGGCAATCACAAAGGTGAAGAAAGGCTGGTCGCCCCCGACATTAATCAGGTGTGCGGCAATGGCGCCAAAAAAGCTGCCGTTGAACAGCATTACCACAATGGCGCCAACACCGAGCAGCAGGCCACCGGCAAAGGTGCGGAAGGCGATACCGATATTGTTCTTGATGTAGAAGCCGAACATCACCACATCGTCTTCGCCGGTGCGGCCTTCATGGACGTTTACGTCACTGCCTTCCGGCTGGTACATCATCTCGATGTCAGCCAGGGAGCTTTCGTCCAGCACGGTGTAGACCATGTCCGGTTGTTGCTGCACCAGCCACCAGGCCAGGGCAATAGACAGGACAAAGCTGAGCGCGCTGATCAGGTGCCACTGCCATTGCCGGCGAACGGCCTGGGGGAAGCCATGGGCGAAGAACTGGCCAATGCGTTCTGCCAGCGGCGGGTTGTAACGATACAGCTGACGGTGGGCGCGCAGCACCAGGTTATTCAAATACTGTTGCAGCTCCAGGCTGTAGCTGCGTTCACGAGCGAGGGCCAGTTGATGGCAGAGTTGGCGGTAGTCGCCCACAAAGTGATCCAGCGGTAACGCCTTGCGGCGGCTGACGCGCACCGCTTCCAGCTGGGTGAGCTGTTGTTCCAGTGATTCCCAGCCCGGCCGATATTGTTGTTCGAAGCGGATTTGTTTCACCGCGCTCCCTCCATCAGAAAGCGGGTCACGGCCTGCAGTTTCTTCAACGCCAGCGGTGGGCTCAATTCCGGATAGGCAAGCTGCGCCAGTTCCTGCTGGCGTGCTTCGGAAAACTGCTCATGGCGTTCCTGAAAGGCCAGCAAAGCCAGTTGGTCGTCCCGATTGAGTGACCAGTCTGGTGCTTCGTTATGGCCTTGGTCGTTCTTGCTGGACGTGGCGGGGTTTTCCACATGAATGACTAGGGTGTTGGCCGCCATATCGCCAAGACGTTGAAAGCGCGGGCTGATCAGCGTGCTGACAAAACCGAGCAGGTAAAACAGGGGAAAGGCATCGGCGGTACGCAGCAGGTTGCGGATCAGGCTGCCGTTAAAGCTCAACGGGCTGCCATTGCTGTGCACCACGGCGATTCCCATCCACTTCTTGCCGGGTGTCTGGCCATGACGAAGGGCTTCAAACAGGGTCGGGTAAAACCATTCCAGCAGGAACAGGGTAATCAGCATCAGCCCGGTACCCGCTTTGCCTGCCAGGCTCAATAACAAGGCGACGATGGCAAAGATCAGCAACCGCAATAGCAGATCAATGCCGTAGGCCATGGCACGGGTGACGGGCCCGGCTAATGACAAGGTCAGCAGCGCCCCTTCCGGCGTTTCAATTTCCAGCCGGTCGTCAATCCGCATGCGGTTCCTGCGGTTGGGCGGCTTTTTGCTGGCCAACGCGAATCTGCATGGCTGCCAGCACAAACAGCATCACCGTGAGGGTGGTCTTGGCGATGGCGAGGGTGCGCACCGGCGGCGGATCGAGTAGCTGTACCGCGTAACCACAAAAATAGAACAACAGGACAAAGCACAGCCAGGTGGCCTGACGCTTGTTGCCATCTATCACTGCCGGCAGCATCACGATCAAGGGGGTATAAAGCACCGCTGCGATGATCAGGGTAGAGACCAAATGGGTGTCCGGCGGCGCCAGGCTGAACAAACCGGTGATTCCCACCAGCAGTAACAGCGCATAGGTGATGCGCAGAAGAAGCAGAATCATTAACGGGCCTTCAATTGTTTTGCCAGTTCGCCCAGGCGTTTGCCCAGGGTTCTGGCCACGGAAATTTCATGATCGGTCAGGGTCGGATCGCTGTGGGTTCCGGAAACATGGGTCGGGCCGTAGGGGGTGCCCCCCGTGGTGGTCTCGACCAGGGCGGTTTCCGAGTAGGGCACCCCGGTAATGACCATGCCGTGGTGGAGCAGGGGCGTCATCATCGAGAGCAGGGTGCTTTCCTGTCCACCGTGCAGACTGCTGGTGGCGCTGAATACGCCAGCGGGTTTGCCGATCAGCGCGCCTTTCATCCACAGTTCACTGGTCTGGTCGATGAAATATTTCATCGGCGCGGCCATATTGCCAAAACGGGTGGGGGAGCCAAGCGCGAGCCCGGCACAGCCGCTCAGGTCGTCCAGGGTGCAATAGGGGGCGCCGCTCTCCGGCACCGGGGCGGCTGTGCTTTCATGGTCGGCGCTGATGGCGGGTACAGTGCGCAGACGCGCTTCCAGCCCTGTTCCCTCGATGCCACGAGCGACTTGCCTGGCCAGGTTGGCCACGCTGCCGTTGCGGCTGTAGTAAAGCACCAGTACATAATCCGTCATGCCATCGGCCTTGTTGTTATGATTTCAGCAGGTCCAGCACATTTTCCGGCGGCCGTCCCAGTACCGCCTTGTTGCCCTTTACGACGATAGGGCGCTCGATCAGCTTGGGGTATTGAACCATGGCGGCAATGACATCGTCATCGCTGCTGTCTTTGCTCAGCCCCGCGCTTTTGTAATCGGCTTCCTTGTTGCGTACCAGATCGTGGGCTCGGCCCAGCCCCAATTGTTCGACCAGTGTTGTCAGGGTGCTCGCATCCGGGGTGTCGTCCAGATACTTTACTATGGTGGGCGCAACGCCGTTGTCTTCCAGCAGGGCCAGGGTCTGGCGAGACTTGGAACAGCGCGGGTTATGATAAATCGTGTAATCCGTCATGGCTTTGCATATTCAGTGAATTCGCCGGTCATTGTAAGCTGCCGGCCACCCGTGGCAAGGAGAAGGACGCCATTTCTATGCCGGAACCGATGGAAAAGGATGATGAGCTGATCCCGGTGCGGGCGCGATACGATTCCATTCGCGCCTTTGCCGGTTTGCTGGTGCGTCAGTTCAATGAAGACGGCTGTCGTCAGAGTGCTGCCGCGCTGACCTATACCACCCTGTTTGCCATCGTGCCGGTGATGACGGTGAGCTTTGCCGTATTGGCATCGGTGCCGGCCCTGAAAGACAAGGGCGCCCAATTCCAGCAGTGGGCATTCAATTATTTTGTTCCTTCCGCGGGCAACATGATGCTGGATCATCTTCAGTCTTTTGCCCGGCAGGCCTCCAATCTCACCGGGCTGGGGATTGTGTTTCTGGTGGTGACCTCGGTGCTGATGCTGCACACCATCGAGCAGACCCTGAATCGCATCTGGAAGGTGCGGGGCGGGCGCAAGGGGCTGACCAGTCTGTTGATGTACTGGGCGGTGCTGTCGTTGGGCCCCATCTGTCTTGGGGCGGGGCTCGCCATCTCGTCCTACCTGACATCGCAGGCGATCTTCAACGAGACCCTGACCTTTCTTGGTGGTGCACGCTTCTGGCTGACGCTGCTGCCGTTTCTGTTCACCACTATCATGCTGACTCTGCTGTATACCGTGGTGCCCAATACCAGTATCCCGTTTCGGCAGGGGGTGCTGGGGGCCGCAGTCGCGGCACTGTTGTTTGAGCTGGCTAAAGGGGGCTTTACCTTCTTCATCAAGCAGGCACCCAGCTACCAGGTGGTGTACGGGGCGTTTGCGGCGGTGCCGGTGTTCCTGTTGTGGATCTACATTTCCTGGATGATCGTGCTCGGCGGGGCGGAACTGGTGCGGGCGCTGGTGGTATTTCATGAATATCGCAGCAAGGTGCCCCGTATGCATGCCCTGATGCGCCTGTTGCATGTGTTTTGGGAGCGTCAGCAGCACGGTAAACTGCTGAGTAGTCGGGAAGTGCGCAGGGTGATGCGCCAATCCGGGATCTCGCAATGGGATGAATTCCGCAATTTGCTGCTGGATGCCCGTCTGATCCGCCGCACCGAAGAGGGCGGTTATGTATTGTCACGGGACTTGCGTAATCTGACCCTGGGGCAGCTGGTGTCCATGCTGCCCTGGCCGGCCCATACCCAGTTGCGGGTGCGCCATCAGGAGCAGATTACCCCCTGGGAGCAGCAGCTCAAAAGCCGCATGGATTCAGCCCGGCAGGAGATGATGGCGCCCCTGGATGTCTCACTGGATGCGCTGTTTCGTGACGAAAAGGCTGTCGGCAATGATCAGCGGGAGAGCTCGAATGAATAAACACGTACTGGTATCCGGCGTCGTCCAGGGAGTAGGCTACCGCGCCTGGACCCAGCGTGAAGCCGGTCGACGGGGCCTGGTCGGTTGGGTTCGGAATCTTGCCGATGGCCGTGTGGAAGCTTTGCTGCAAGGGGATGAGGATACCGTCGCCGATATGCTCGATGCCCTGCACCAGGGCCCCGCCATGGCACAGGTGACCGCAGTGGGTGTGCAGGCGAGTGATGCGCCACTGTCCAATCATTTTGAGGTACGCGGATGAAACAGGTAGAGCTGGTCAATGGAGACCTGCGTTTTCCCGCCCTGATGGCCGGCGAAGGGGAGCCGGTCATCCTGTTGCACGGTTTTCCGGACACCTATGAAAACTGGGCCGTACAGATCAATGCCATTGCCGAGGCTGGCTATACCGCCATCGCGCCGGCATTGCGGGGCTATGCGCCCAGTTGCCAGCCCGGTAATGGGGATTATTCCCTGTATGCCGCGGTAGACGATCTGATGGTCTTTGCCGCCCAGCTGGGCGGCCGGGTGCATTTGATCGGTCACGACTGGGGCGCGGCGGTGGGCTACCTGGCCTGTGCCCAGGCCCCGGAGACCTTCTGCTCGTTCAGTGCCCTTGCAATTCCGCCGCTGCGACGTCTTCCACAGGCGCTGATCAAGGTGCCTGAGCAGGTATTGCTGAGTGGTTACATGCAGTTCTTTCAGCTGCCCATCGCCCCGGAACGCTGGCTGAAACGGGGGGATCTGTCCGGGGTGGAAAGCCTCTGGCTGCGCTGGTCCCCTGATTGGGATCCGGCCATGTATCTGGATAACGCCAAACACACTCTCGCCGAACCCGGCGTGATCCCCGCCGCATTGGCCTGGTACCGCTCGCTGTTCAAGGTCTGGAAGAAAGAACACCGTAAGGCGCGGGCCTGGCTGGGCCGTGACATTGCCACCCCGACACAGATCCTGATCGGGGAAAACGATGGTTGCATGAGCCCAAGGCTGTTGGAGCACACCCTGGTGGAAAGTGATTTCACCGCCGGGGTCGAGCTGCAAACCCTTGCCGGGGCAGGGCATTTTCTGCATTTGGAAAAGCCCGAAGAGGTCAACCGGCACCTCATCCGGTTGCTCAAATCCACCGAATGTGACTGTTCCCTGTAACGAACAGGGCAAAAGCGGGTTTTCTCCTTCTGTGGGGGCTGGGCTATACTACCGCCCCCAAATTCAGTCCCAGCAGGAGTTCCCCCATGACGGTGATTCGCCAGGATGACCTGATCCAGAGCGTCGCAGATGCCTTGCAGTACATCTCTTACTATCATCCGGTGGATTTCATCCGCGCGGTGAAAGAAGCCTACGAAAAGGAAGAGAGCAAGGCCGCCAAGGACGCCATGGCGCAGATCCTGATCAACTCCCGCATGGCTGCCATGGGCCGTCGCCCCATCTGTCAGGACACCGGCATCGTCACCGTGTTTGCCAAAGTGGGCATGAACGTGACTTTCGAAGGCGACATGAGCCTCGATGACATGATCAACGAAGGGGTACGCCGCGCCTACAACCACCCGGACAACGTCCTGCGTGCCTCGGTGCTGGCGGACCCGGATGGCAAGCGCGCCAACACCAAAGACAACACCCCTGCGGTCATCAACTACTCCATCGTGCCCGGCGATACCCTGGAAATCGACGTGGCAGCGAAAGGCGGTGGCTCTGAAGCCAAATCCAAGTTCGCCATGCTCAACCCGTCCGATTCCGTGGTGGACTGGGTACTGGAACAGATTCCGAAAATGGGCGCTGGCTGGTGTCCGCCAGGCATGCTGGGCATCGGCATCGGTGGTACCGCCGAAAAAGCCATGCTGATCGCCAAAGAAGCCCTGATGGACCCCATCGACATTCACGAGCTGCAGGCCCGTGGTGCCCAGACCCGTTCTGAAGAACTGCGTCTGGAGCTGTTTGAAAAAGTGAATGCTCTCGGGGTTGGCGCCCAGGGCCTGGGTGGCCTGACCACCGTGCTGGACGTGAAAGTGGTGGATTACCCCACCCACGCCGCCAACAAACCGGTCGCGCTGATCCCCAACTGTGCCGCCACCCGCCACGCCCACTTTATTCTCGATGGCACCGGCCCGGCTGACCTGAAAGCCCCGGACCTGGAAGAATGGCCCGACATTGCCTGGGGCAACGATGAAGGCGCCAAGCGCGTTAACCTGGACACCATCACCCCGGAAGAAGTGCAGACCTGGCAGCCCGGCGATACCCTGCTGTTGTCCGGCAAGCTGCTCACCGGCCGTGACGCGGCCCACAAGCGCATGGTCGACATGATTTCCAAAGGCGAAAAACTGCCGGTGGACTTCACCAACCGCTTTATCTACTACGTAGGGCCGGTCGATCCGGTGCGCGAAGAAGTGGTCGGCCCGGCAGGCCCCACCACTGCCACCCGCATGGACAAGTTCACTCGCACCATGCTGGAAGAAACCGGCCTGATCGGCATGGTGGGTAAAGCCGAGCGTGGTGATGCGGCCATCGAAGCCATCAAGGACAACAAGGCCGTGTACCTCATGGCCGTCGGCGGCGCTGCCTACCTGGTTTCCAAAGCCATCCGCAAATCCCGTGTGGCGGCCTTTGAAGACCTGGGCATGGAAGCCATCTACGAATTCGAAGTGGAAGACATGCCCGTCACCGTAGCCGTGGATTCTGAAGGCGAATCCGTACACAAAACCGGCCCGGTCATCTGGAAAAAGAAGATCGCCGAAAAGAGCGCATAGTACGTACTACAGCTAAACGAAAAAGCCGCGCACCGCGCGGCTTTTTTATAACGAAATCCCCCAATCGCACTTGCCTCCGTAGGAGCCATGCTCGCATGGCGATCCCGAGCCAAAGCGAGGAAAAAAGTACCCCCAAGGCTTTCCCTTCCCCCTCACACAACCCCTCTGTTTTCACCCGCATACAAGTTGAATTTGTAGGATATGGCTTACATAAATTTGCTTATTGTTCGGGTAGAGTCGATTTGTGCTCTAAAAGAGTCAGATAAATATGGAACACCGCGAGTCACAGTGCCTATTGATGATTAATTTGAAAATTTTGAGGCGATAACGAGGGGAAAATGAGAGTTCATGGAATAACGATTCTAGTAGTAGCCGCTGGTCTCTCGGGCGGAGTGTTTGCTGAGTATCAAGGAAAAGGGGGAATGACAAAATTTGATGTAGCCTCTGAGGCCTATGTCTATCACTATGAAAATGGCTTTACCGGTGAAGATGCCATGAGTTGGGACCCCAATCTTCAGTTCGCTTGGTCAAGAGCTGGCGCAGCCAAGACCTGTGATGTCGCTTTTGATAAAGAGAAAGTCATTGATGGATTAATCGAGGAATACGGTGATCCTTCATTGAAAGAGGATTTTATGGAGCGATTCAAACACGATATGAATGGCATCGAGTTCCATCACCTCCAAAGCAAAAAAATTGAAGGTTTCTGTACTGCTGAACGAATCAAGGAAGTGAAATCCCTGATTTCAGACTTTGAGGCTGGGAAATTTCCAAAGCCGTTTTAAAGATATGACACTTGGGCTAGGTCCTAGCTCGTGAGTCTTCAAGACAAAGCTAACTCTAGTTTTGTGGTTGACGCATGATGCAAGACCTGGCTCCAGATGCAGGCCAGTGTCTACTTTGGGTGGAGAGGATTAGGTATCGCCATGGAGAAAGCATGAACATACTTGAAATAGCACAAACAGGTGGGGCTATTTTGGTTTCATTAGGTGGGGCTGGTGCCATTATGATGGGGTTGTCATCTTGGCTAGGAAAAGTTTGGGCTACAAAAATTCTTGAAGAGGATAAAAATAAATATAAAACGGCGCTAGAGCAGCTTAAATCTCAGTATCAGCTAGATGTAGAAAAGAACAAGTCTGTTTTTCTACGGTACTCTGAATCACAATTTAATTTATACAATACTGTCTGGGTTGCCCTGTGCGATCTCGAAAAATCGGCCGACCAACTATGGGCGGCAGCAACAAGAGCCTACGTAAAGGATTTTGCAAAATCACTATCAGAAGCCAAGCACGAAGTAAGAAAAGGGGCGCTGATAATTGAGGACGAACATTATCAGAGTCTATTAGAACTATTCGGTGAGTTTGAAGGTTTTCAGTTTGGAAAGTCCAAGCTACTTCAGCTCCGCCGTGAGAGAGAGCGCCTAGATAACCTGGATGAGTATGAAATACGCTCGGTTATTGATAATAACGGTGAAATTCGTGACCGATTTAAAATTATCCTAGATGAAGTAAAAGCTAAGTTTAGTAGTCAGCTCAAAGGCGAATACCTTGAAAATCTCTGACAAAGCGCTCATGAGGTCATGATTCAGGGTCAGGTATTGCCCCGTGCTTAAGATGGAAAAAGGAAAGACCTAACCCCGAGTTTCGAAAGCATGTTGCCGGACTGGTTTTCTACCGCGATCCAAACCCGCCGCAAATGCGGTCGTTATGTAAGGTAAGTATCGAGTTATTTAATGGGAATAATTTCTGTTATTGCTACTGTACACAGGGATAATGGCGCTGCGGATTCCGAAGCGTTGGCTGATATTTTGAAGCTAGTATCGCCAGATGTAATTTTCCTTGAAACACCGCCGGGTCAAATGGAGCATTATTTTTCAAAGGAAACTTTAGAGAGCCGGGCTATTCAGATCCTTTCTAAGCATCAACCTATAGACCTTATTCCTGTTGATATTCATGTTATGGATAAGGCTGAGATGCTCATATTTGATAGACTATTCGATTTCCTAGAGAACTATGGTGTTGAGGTTGCTAGGTCTATACATGAGCGCATTTATTCCAGTACACGCTCTCAGGGCTTTTCATTTCTCAATAGTACTGATTACATTGAATCGCAGTCTGGGCTTGAGAGGCTCGATGACCACATAGTTGAAACTAAAGGCGACGAGATCATCCAGGGCTTGTATGAAAAGTGGAAGGAGGCCCAAGCAAGTAGAGAGCACGCGATGATCGCGAACATCGCTTATTATTGCAAGAGTCAGAATTTTGATCACGCGGTCTTCTTGATTGGTGCAGCTCATATTCGTTCATTGCGCGGAATGATCGAAAGAAGCAAGGGCGATTTTATTGATACAGAGTGGCGGTTCAGTGTCTAACGGGCGGCCTAAGTAAATAACAAGGCAATGCAGTGTGTCCGCGGAGCTGGGGGCCGGTCTTGCTCCAGGCAAGACCTGACCCCGGACGCACGAGCAAAGTCCATGGAAAAAGCAATTGAGGCTGTTAAGGAATCTATTTCAGAGGTTGATGCCTATCACCAACAGTTCAAAAGAGATACTTGGGTTAAAGGTATACAGTCCCGGCTTATGCTCGATCTCAGTAGAATCACCAATGAAGAAAAAAGTGCATGACAAGCCACCCAAATTCGTTCCGGAACACGAGGGGCAGGTCTTGCTCCGTGCCTTAGACGGCAAATGACAAGTCCTTCCCCCAGTGTTCCCTTTACCCTTAATCCACGGTAGAACAGAGAAACACAACCCCAGGGATCCCGCTATGTCCATCGTTCCCCAGCCCCTTTGGCTTCGAGCCCTGTTTCTTATCGGTGTGAGCCTGCTGTTTACCCACGAGCTTGATGCCATGACACATAGTGAGTGGCGGGTGTTGCCGTTGACCAGTTGGCTGGCGCCCGATGTGGGACGAGTCGTGTTTGTGACGTTACATGTGCCGATATTCGCGCTGGTATTGGGCTGGCTGACCAGCCGCTTGCCAGAGCGGGTGGCGCAGGGGCAGTGTTGGGTGTCGGTGTTTCTGGTGGTGCATGCCGGTTTGCATGTTGCCTTCAGCGGGCAGCCGCAATACACCTTTGAGGGGATCCTCTCCAATACGCTGATCTTTGGCGCTGCGGTGTTTGGGGCTGGGTATTTGCTGGGGAATGGCTTGTTGGGGCGACGGTAGGCTTGCTGTTGTATGTTGATCGCTATGCAAGCATGAACTCCTGCACGTGATGGGTGGATTATGACGGAGATTACCTTCAGCCAGGATCAGAAAGATCGCATGGTCAGCAAGATCAAGGCGTATTTTGACTCTGAGCTGAATCAAGAGATTGGGGGCTTTGAGGCGGAGTTTCTGATGGACTTCTTCGCGGCGGAGATTGGACCCCATTTCTACAACCGGGGGCTTCAGGATGCGCAGCAGCTGCTCACAGAGAAAATGGAAGAGGTGGGCTATGTGTTGCAGGAACTGGAGAAACCAGAAGGCTAGGGATTCACTCAATCTCTAATAAGAAAAAGGACGTGTTGTGACATATCTGTTTTGGGCTCTGTCAGCCCTCAGTCTTTTGGCTGCTGTTTCATTCTATTTTCGAATGCGAAAGGTGGGGCGCCTTCTTGGAGGGCGTTACCAATCAAGAATGAACGTGTCGCTGTTGCTGTTAATGATTATTCCTTTCTTCCTTTCGCTCATTCCTGACATGGGCAATGAGGCCCTGCTGCTGGTGGCGGCGATGGGCTCGGTGCTGAGCTTTTCAGCTGGAGTGTTATTGTTGCCCGGTGTTCTGCTGGATGCACTGGAGCCGCACGGTTCTGGGGATGGCGAGCCTGCGGTTGAGAAGGCCGGTGCTGAGGAGAGCTTTGAAAACAAAGTGCAGGCAATTCGGGACCGGCAGCGATTGAAAAGAGAGTCTGGTGGGGATGCGTGATCTGCCAGTCAGCGATGCGGGTTGCCCGGAGGCAACGGCACAGTGGGTGTCTGCCGGCTGGCGATTCTAGTGGTACGCGGCTCGAGCGCTGCTCCTGCCAATAGCACAACTCGTGGTGATGGCGTTGTGCTATTTGAATGAGTCCGGGAGCCCGGCCCCGTCCCTGGGGCGCGGAGATCAATCAGCAGGCTTTCCTGGGGTCACAGTAATGAAGGCCTGTGGGCTACCCGGACGATCAATATACTGTTCATTTGGACAGTTATCAAGTCAGGCCGATGATGCCAACGAATCAGGCTCACTGGATCAATTCACAGGCCATGTGGGAATACTTCTTTTTCACCTGACTGCGGCAGACATTGGCCCCGAAGGAGGGCACCTGGTCACAAGCCTTGAGAGCGGCATAGCGCTTGGCGCACTGGCCAGCGATATCTGCGACCCCGGGCTGGGCCACGGCGGCTGACGCTTCGGTCGTTGCGCTATCTACTGCCGCACTGCTCACACCATCAGGGACGGGGCTGCTTGGTGCCGTATTGGCGCTAGCGTCAATCATGGCCGCGATTAGTGCAGAAGACAGGCCTCCTTCTTTGAGCAGGGCAATTTCATCACTACTGAAAACCTTGTAGGGCTGATTTGCGGCACGAATGCGTGAGGCGAGCAGGACATCGTCTTCGGCGCTGGACAGTCGGAGAACGTCGTAGACTTTCATGTTGGCAGGGCCAAGGAACCAGATATCGTATTCATCGGGGAGGTAAACGATATAGGTATTATCGATCGCGATGTTGTCGCGGTGAAAGGCGAGCGCCTGTTTTTCCGGCGCGAGTTCGGATAGCCGCCGCAAGGTTTCCATTCGGAAGAACGAGTCGGGATTGGCCTGAAGATACTGGCGATAGGCTTCTACTGTGCCGTCGGATACCGCGGTTTCGTAACCGGCCTGTTGGGATGTGATGAAGGCCTGAAGAGCATGCTTATGCCGGTTGAGCTGATCATGCGCCATGATTTCGTACTGTTGTTTGCCTGGGCTGCCGACCAGGTAGGCAGTCGGAAGCAGCATGGACAGGGCCGATTTGTACGCAACGTCTTCGCGATTCGCAAATAACACCTCATCCCCGGCCTTCACTTCCATCACTGTTTCCCCCTCGGTGTTCAACCAGGAGGGCAAAATCCCCAGCGTTAGAAAGTAGGGCACCATGCTTAACCAGCCGCTGTCCCGGGTATTCTCATTGCGAATGTGAACGGTCAGGTCGTCACCGTTGCCAGCGAACCAGCGTTGAATTTCGTCGTTGGCCAGCTGTGTCGGATAAGTCCGATCATTGGGTGAGGCATAGCCCCCGGCGACATCCAGTTGGACTTGGGCGTTGCCCTCAAACCCTTTCAGGGCGGCAGGAGGGGATGCGGGTGCGGCGAGTTGTCCCTGAGGGGGAATATAGCGTGTGCCTGTGCATCCCGTGATAAGCAGGCAAGCCAGTAGCGCAGGCCAGAGTGAAGCCCTGGAAAATGCAGAGTTAAGCATGGTGTTGGTTCCCTTCCCTTGTGATTCGCGGGCCCCCCGGCCCGTTAGTGCTTAATGGCATTGTGCCATGAAATTTCAGGGAATGACGTTGCGTAAGCGTTAAGGCGGCTTTGACGCTCTGCATCTGAAGGGCTTGCGGTGGCTGTGCAGCTGCGTGTGGTGGCCGTAGGGCGGAAATGGGCGAATGCCCATCTCCGCCAACATTGTCTACGGTAGACGGCGGAGATCGGCTCGCGCCGATTTCCGCCCTACGGTTGGTTTGGTGGTTAGCCGGCTTTCAGCTTGGGTTTGACGGTGATCAGCAGAGCTGGCAGCAGGGTCAGGTTGCTCAGCAGCGCCACCAGCATGGCCAGTCCGGTCAGCAGCCCGAAGTAGACCGTTGGGTTGAAGCTGGACAGGGCCAGGATCGAGAAGCCGGCGATGATGGTGAGCGAGGTGTAGTACATCGCTTTACCAATGGACCCGTGACAGCGCTTCATGGTGGCCACGTAATCGTTGTCGTTGGGCAGCTCTTCATGGAAGCGGTGGATGTAGTGGATGGTGTCATCCACGGCGATGCCGATGGTGATTGCGGTGATGGTGATGGTCATCAAATCCAGTGGCAACCCGATCCAGCCCATCAGGCCGAGCACCAGTGCAGCGGACACCAGGCTGGGAACCATGCTGATCAACGCCACAGGCAGGCTGCGGAACAGAATCAGCAGCATGATCAGGATGGCGGCGAACACGTAGCCCAGGGTCTTGATCTGTGAGTCGAACAGGCTTTGCAGCATGTTGTTGTAGAGCACCATGGCCCCGGTGAGATGCACCTGTTCCGGTTGCAGGCCGAAGTCGTTCTGCAGATCGTGACGGATTTTGGCGAGCAGGGCGTTGCGATTGAGGTTCTTGTCAGAGTCGATTACCCGGACACTGATACGCACCTGGTTGCCGTCGTCCGAGAGGTAGGGTTTTACCAGCTGTTGATGCAGGTCTGCGGGAATGAACTTGGCCAGCAGCATGAGCTGGACGTACTCCAGCGGGCCACCGTTGAGTTTGGCGGCCACTTCATAGGTGGTGGCCAGCGACAGCACTTTGCCGGTTTCCGGCAGGCTTTCGAGGTAGTCCTGGATCTCGACCAGCTGGGCCAGCCGTGCGGGGGTAAACCAGTAGGCATCTTTCAGCGATTGCGCCTGGGCGCTGTCTTGCTGTGCGAACGGATCGCTGACGTCGCCACCGGCGGCAAAGGGGTCGTCGACAGGGGCATTGTCTGCAAAGGCATCAGTGTCTTGTACAGAATTGCCACTGGCAAACGGATCACTGCCAGCGAACGGATCGCCGCCGTCGGCGAAGGGATCGCTGGCGGAATCCTCCAGCGCTTCGCCGTCCCAACCCTGGTCGGGCTGTTGGCTAGCAAAGGTGCTTTTTTCTACGTTGGGGGCATCAATGATGATGTCCATGGGGGTGGTGCCGCCAAGTTTGCGGTCGATCTGCACCATCCCCTTGTAGATTTCCGTTTCTTCCTGGAAGTAATCGATAAACCGGTTTTCTACCGTCAGCTTGCTGACGCCCCACAAAGAGCCCACCGCGACCAGCACGGCGACCACCAGCAGAACCGGACGATGGCGTTCGGTGAAGTGGGCGAAGGCGAGGGTGAGCTGGCGGCTGATGTCCTTGCCCTGGCGGGGTTTGCCCGGTGCCAGGGGAGCCAGCAGCGCGGGGAAAGCCAGGAAGCATACGGCCAGCGCCACCCCCAGCCCCAGGGTCATCATCCAGCCGAAGTCGATGACCGGACGAATGCCGCTGATCACCAGTGAGGAAAAGCCCACCATGGTGGTCAGAATCATGTAGATGCTGGGGCGCAGCATGTGGGCTGCGGTTTCCTTGATCAACCATGCCTGGGTGGCATCCGGGTTTGCCTCATGCAGTTCGCGAAAGCGCACGGTGAGGTGGATGGTGATGGACATGGTGATGATGAGTAGCAGCGAGATGTAGTTGCTGCTGATCACCGACACCTTCCAGTCCATCAGCCCCAGCAGGCCGGTCACGAGCAGTACGGTGATTGCACAGCAGGCCAGGGGCACGATGACCCAGCGCGGACGGCGGAAGATAATGAACAGGGCAATGATCAGGAAGACCAGTACCCCGGCACCGAATACCTTCAGATCGGCACGGATAAAACTGACGATATCGGTGGTGATCATGGGCATACCGCCGAGGAACAGGTCTGCCTGGTCGCGGTAGTTATCCATGATGTCGCGCACCTGGCGAATCTCGCCGGCGGTGCGTTCCTGAATGCGGCTGTTGTACTCGCTGAACGCCTGGGTGGCTTGTTCCAGCTGGGTTTCCCCATTGGCATCCAGTTCGCCATTGCGTTGTTGTTCGCGCAGGTCGTTACGCCGGTTCAACCGTTCGTAGTAGGTTGCATCGCGCTCGAAGGTCACCAGCAGCGCGGTTGTGCCTCCGTCGTCACTGACCAGCAGGTCTTCGTAGAACGGATTGACGTCAGTAAATTCGGCTTCGGCCTGCTGCAGGTCCACATCGCTGTCGGTGAGCGTACGGTAGCCGTTGGCAAGGTCGCTGAATTCGACTTGCGGGCTGAACAGCAGCGGCACGTCCAGCATGCTGTACACCGATTTCACCCGACTGACGGCTTTTAACTCTTCCTGCAGGCCCTGCAAATGGCTGAGGGTCTCGCGCTGGAACAGGGGGGCCTGGGTGGGGGAGTAGGTGACCACCAGAAAGTCACTGCCACCATACTGTTTGGAAACCTTGCGGTAATACTGCAGGTCCTTGTCGTTTTCCAGGATCAGGGAATCCGTGGAGGCGTCGATCTCGAAATGCCGGGCCTGCGTGGCGGCATAGCCGCAGGCCAGCGCCAGTAGCACCAGCCAGAAAATCGGGTGCGCCAACACCGCCTTGCAGTAGGCCTTGAACAGCCGATGGGTCATGGAAGTATCCGGTCAGCCAATCAGAACATGGCCGCGTATTCTGCGGCAAAGCGTGTGTCGAAGCGGTGAATGACCTTGCCCGCAGGCCAGCCTACCAGTGGGGTCAACAGGCCTTCGGTCCATTCTTCCTGATGCACCCGGCAGTTTCCGTTGTCATCATCGAGGAAGGTGAACCGGTGAAGGATGCGGCCCACCGGTGTATCCAGGCCCCAGGTGATGCGCTCGTTTTCCTTGTATTCGTACACCTTCACGACCACCGGAGCAGGCGGCAGGCCGGGCAGATCCACCACGAACAACAGGAAGGCGCCGCGTCGCCAGTCGCCGTTGAGCAGGCGGGCGTGGCGGACCACAGAGCACCAGTTCTGCCAGTTACTGGCCTCGGCAAACAGTTTGAAGGCTTGTTTGCGTGGTGCGCCGGTGTCGGTGACTTCATCGACAAGATAACGTTTCAGCATGATGCATCCCTGTAGTGGGCCGGGGTTCCAAAGCCCACTAGCTTACCGGGGCTGCCACCGGCATAACAGGCCAATTGTGACAACAGCGTTGACCTTGTTGGCGGGGTTTTCTAGCGTCAGGGGATAACGAGGTATGGCCATGACAACAACATTGCTTCCGGCCTCCATTCTGCCGGGTTTGCTGGAAGTGTCCTTGCGCAGCCAGCTGGACATCCAGGCCCTGTTTGAGCGCATCGGGATTGATGCGGAGATTGTGGGTCGCAGTGATTGCTACATCAGTCTGCAGCAGCTGGACGAACTGCTCTTCACCGCCTTTACCGAAAGCGAGGATCCCCTGTTTGGCCTGCATGTGGGTGCAGATAACCATTACGGCAACCTGGATTTACTGGGCACCCTGATGGCCACGGCAGCGACACTGGAGCAGGGGCTGGGCATGCTGTTTCGCTACAAGGACCTGATCGTGCCTTATCTCGAATTCGGTATGGAGCTGGTGGGCAAGTCGGTGCGCCTGTCGGTGGTCAGCCGTGAGCCAACGCTGCGATTCACGGCTACCCGCGAACACAACGATCTGGTTGTGGCGACCATGGTGGCCATTGGCCGTTCCTTGATGGCCGGGCAGTTCCCGCTCGACGAAGTGCACTTTCAGCATGCCACGCCGGTGGTGGCCCAGCGGCAGGGTTACCATGCGTTCTTCCAGTGCCCGTTGCACTTTGCTGCCCCGCGTAACGCGATTCAGTTTTCCGCCATGCTATTGGCCGAGCCTCTGCCGAGAGCCTACCCCAAATACCATGAGCGCTTGCGGCGCTCGGCGGACCAACGGCTGACCGGCCTCAGCCGAGCGGGCGGGATCACCGGCCAGGTGCTGAGCCAGTTGCGTACCCAGCTGAACGGGGGAGACCTGCACATCGAGGCCGTGGCGGCGGCATTAGCCATGACCCCGCGTACCCTGCAGCGCCGCTTGCTGGAAGAGGGCGCCCGCTTTGTGCAATTGCGGGATCAGGTTCGGCTCGACTTTGCCCGCCAGGCTCTGGCCGCTCCGGAATGCAACCTGCCGGAGTTGGCCCAGCAGTTGGGGTTTGCGGATACCGCCAACTTCTATCATGCCTTCAAGCGGTGGCAGGGCTGCGCGCCAGGCCAGTATCGACGCCAGCTGAAGGGCTGACTGCGACAATTTGCCACATTGGTTTTGTGACGCCGGGCGCTACCCTGTGGCCCGTTTGTCACTCAACGGGGAATACGCATGTCGACGACTTTCACTCGCTGCACGCTGGCAGCTGCCATTCTTGCTACTTCTGGTCTGGCCTGGGGCCATTACGACGGTGGCCGTGCGGATAGCCATGCCCCCATTTCCGTCATGGGCGACCATACCCATGCCAAGGGGGAATGGATGTTGTCCTACCGCTACATGGGTATGGGCATGAGTGGAGCCAAGTCTGGCAGTGACTCGCTGAGCACCAATGAGGCGTTCGACGAGATCCCCGGCATGGGCCCAATGAACATGAAAGCCCTGCCTTACGATATGACCATGGAAATGCACATGGTCGGCGCCATGTATGCGCCCACGGACAACCTGACCCTGCTGGCCATGTTGCCTTACAGCACCAACGAAATGACGACCAAAACCCGTATGACCATGATGATGAACACCATGGAAGACGAGTTCGATACGGAAACGTCCGGTATTGGTGATGTCAGCGTGGGCGGGTTGTACAAGTTCTATGATCAAGGTGGCTACCGTTTGCACCTGAATCTGGTGCTGGGCCTGCCGACAGGGTCTATCGAGGAAGAGGACTACATCCCCATGGCAGGGCAGGAATTGCAGCTGCCATATCCCATGCAGCTGGGCTCTGGCAGTTACGAGGCTCGTCCGGGAATTACCCTGAACAAGCAATACGCTAGCTGGAGCTGGGGCGCCCAGGCCAGCGCCAGAATTGCACTGGATGAGAACGATCAGGGCTACAAACTGGGGTCTCGAAAGTTCCTTACCGCCTGGGCAGCCAAACCGCTCGCGCCCTGGGCGTCGGTATCCGTGGCGGCCTACAAGAGCTGGTGGTCGGATATCCATGGTGAAGCGGAAGATCTGACCATTTCCCCGATGATGAACCCCGCTGCAGACCCGGAAGCCAAGGGAGGCCAGCGTCTGGATATCGGTGTTGGCCTGAACCTGCTGGGCAAGAATGGCGCACTGAAAGGGCATCGCCTGGCAATGGAATACAAGGCGCCGGTACAGGAATCCCTGCACGGCATTCAGATGGAAACGGATTACACCTTCACTGTCGGTTGGCAGAAAGCCTTCGGCGGCAAATGATTGTGTTGTCTGGGGGAAACGGGTTTTACCCTGGATCGGTATCGCGCCGCGAGCGACGATCCTACGGACTGCCTTGATGGTTTTGCGGTACAAAAAAAGCCGCGCCCGGGAGGGCGCGGCTTTTTTGTGTTCTTAATGGTGCCGGAACGCGGAATCGAACCGCGGACCTACTGATTACGAATCAGTTGCTCTACCGACTGAGCTATCCCGGCATGCCCGGCTTACGGGGCGCGCGCCATTCTAGCAGGACGCCCCGTGCAGGCAAGCAGGAATCACGCTTCCTGTTTGATGCCAGCCAGTTTGCGGGCGTGCCACTTCTTCTTCTCCACCTCCATGCCACGCAAAATCTGAATGCGCTGGGCCTGCGGGCTGCCGGCCCCATGCATGGACTCGGTGAGATAACCCACCGCATTGCGGCCCAGTGTCATGTTCTCGATGAGTCGCAGGATACGCATGCGATCTTCGGTGGGGATGTCGTCACGGCCTTTGAGGAAGCGACGGATGATGTCGCCGGCTTCTTCATTGTCCAGATCCTGTTCGCTGGGCATGGTGACCATGATGCCGCCGGCAAGATCCTGGGCCAGACGGGAGATCTCGTAGGGGAAGCGGGTCACGTTGTGCTTGCACACATTCGCCAGCATGGTGTCGTTCATGTAGATGCCGCTGGGCATCTTTTTCGCTTCGTGGGAGCTGGCAATACCGGAGGAGTAGATGGTCTCGTTGAGGTGAGTCATCTCCACCAGTTTGTCGCGAATGTGGCTGACTTTTTCCAGGCCGTTGTATTCGACGATGGAGGCAGCCGCGCCCACCATGACGTCGCCCAAGCCGGTTTTGCACACGTAGCTTGCGCGGTGGTAGGCGGTAAAGCGGGTGACTAGCTCCTGGGCGAATTCGTATTCGCCATCCATGAATACGTGCTCGTTGGGGATGAAAACGTCATCAAAGTAGACCAGCACTTCCTGGCCGCCGTACTGGGCGTTGCCCTGGTCGATATCGCCGCCTTCCAGGGCGCGGGTGTCGCAGCTCTGACGGCCGTAGATATAGGTGATGCCTTCGGCGTCGCCGGGGATCATCCCGACCACGGCGTAATCCTTGTCGCCTTCAGTCAGGTTCATGGTGGGCAGTACACAGATCCAGTGCTGGTTCCAGCCACCGGTCATGTGGGCTTTTACGCCTTTGACGTAGATGCCCTTGTCGGTGCGTCGGGTCACCCGCATGAACATGTCCGGGTCGGCCTGTTCTGCGGGGCGCTTGCTGCGGTCCCCTTTGGGGTCGGTCATGCCGGCGGCAATCAGGATGTTCTTGCGCTGCGCTTCCTTCAGAAATTCCAGGTAACGCTGGTGGTATTGGGTGCCGTGTTTCTCGTCGATTTCGTAAGTGACCGAGTGCAGCACACTAATGGTGTCCAGGCCAGTGCAACGCTGGAAGCAGGTGCCGGTAATCTGGCCCATGCGACGCTGCATCTTGTTCTTTTTCACCAGGTCCGAGGGCGATTCCACGATGTGCAGAAACCGGTTGACCTGCTGCTCGATCAGCGGTGACCAGGCCGTAGCCAGCTCGGGATCCTCGATGGCCAGGTCATAGCTGGCGCGCAGGGCATTGATGCTCGGCTTGATAATGGGGTGATCGGCGGGTTCGTCGATCAGTTCGCCAAAAAGGAACAGGCGGGTGCCACGGTTACGCAGGCTGGCCAGATAGTCGTCACCGGTCTTGATGACGGGGATACGGTCCCAGCGGTCCTGGGCGGATTCTTCGCGGGTCGGGGCAGGGGTCGCGGCGTTCATGATGCCTCCTGTGATCTTGCCGATATCGGGGCCGGCGGGTGGAGCCGCGGGCCTTTGGAATGACTTGGGGGTCTGAATCCGATGGTATACAGAGTGTAACAGGAGGCAATGACAGATTCGGACGCTGTGCTCTGCGGTCTAGTCAGGGCGGCTGTGGTGCCGGAGGGAAGGCAGATGACAGGGGCCATGGGGGAGGCCCCTGCGGAAAACGGGGTGGGTTATGCCTTGAACGTCATCGAGGCAGAGTTCAGGCAGTAACGCTGGCCTGTGGGTGGAGGACCATCGGGGAACACATGGCCCAGGTGGCCGTCGCACCGGGCGCAGCGGATTTCCACGCGGATCATGCCGTGGCTGGTGTCGCGCAGTTCACGAATATGCTCGTTATCAAAAGGCGCATAAAAGCTGGGCCAGCCGGTCCCGGATTCGAATTTGCTGGCCGAACTGAACAGCGGCAGGTCACACAGTTTGCAGTGGTAGACCCCGTCTTCCTTGTTATCGAGCAGGCCGCCACAGAACGGTGGCTCGGTTCCCTGATTGAGCAGGATACGGCGCTCTTCGTCGGTCAGGTTGGCGGCGTTTTGCTGCTTTTCGGCATCGCTCAGCGGGGTCAGGTCATAGCCGCTGGAAGACGTGGCCATCAGGCATCTCCTTTCAGTTTGTCGGGGAAGGACTGGATCAGTTTTTCCACTTTGGGTTGAGCTACCGCACGGATGTAACCCTGTTGCGGGTTACGCCGGGCGAAGTTCTGATGGTAGGCCTCGCCCGGGAAAAATGCGTCAAGGGGTTCCAGTGTGGTGACGATGGGGGCGGTGAAAGCCCCGGCGTTGTCCAGCTGCTGGATATAGGCTTCGGCCACCCGTTTTTCTTCGTCGTTGGCAGTGAAAATCGAGGAACGGTATTGGGGGCCACGATCGTTGCCCTGGCGGTCTTTCTGGGTGGGATCGTGTGCCACCGAGAAGAACACCTTCAGCAATTCTCCATAGGAGATGACCGTGCTGTCGTAGTCGATTTCCACCACTTCTGCATGGCCGGAGGTGCCGCTGCACACCGCCTCATAGTTGGCCTTGTCGGGGTCACCACCGGCGTAGCCAGACACCACGGCGTGGACACCTTCAAGGTTCAGGTAGACCGCCTCTACACACCAGAAACAGCCACCGCCGAGAACGGCTTTTTGGCGGCCGTTGGCGGGCAGGTCGATGGCAGCATCGGGGAAGCGTTCGGGGTGGATCGCGAGGGTGGTGCCGGGGATAACCGGGTTGCGCATGCCTGTGTCCTCCATGGGCTCCTGAGAGCCGCCCCGGCGGACCGGGACGGGCTGAGGAGAGCCGGTGGAGCGCAGGACGGTCAGTCCTGTTTTACCGCACCACTGGCGATCAGTTTGTCGATGGCGTCGTCGCTGAAGCCGGCGTTGCGCAGCACGGCAGTGCTGTCGGCACCGGCGGTGTTGGCAGGTTTGACCTCGCCACTGGCACTGCGGGAAAAGCGCGGTGTCGGGGCGGGTTGTACGCTGCCGTTCACAGTGACGAACGAGCCTCTGGCTACGTTATGAGGATGCGAAGGCGCTTCTTCAATGCTCAATACCGGCGCAAAGCACACATCGGTGCCTTCCATGAGCTCAGACCACTCATCACGGCTTTTCTGTTTGATGACGTCCGCCAGCTTTTGTTTCATTTCCGGCCACTTGGGCGGGTTCATCTGGTGGCCGAAATCGTCTGCCGGCAGCTCGGCGATGCGACACAGTTCAGCGTAGAACTGGGGCTCGATGCTGCCGATAGAGACGTATTTTCCGTCGGCGGTTTCGTACACTTCGTAGAAGTGGGCGCCGGAGTCCAGCATGTGGGTGCCGCGCTGGTCGGTAAACAGCCCCTGGGATTTGAGCCCGTAGAACATGGCCATGAGCGCGGCCGAGCCTTCGACCATGGAGGTATCCACCACCTGGCCTTCGCCGGAGCGTTGGGCTTCCAGAGCGGCACACACCAGGCCGAACGCCAGCATCATGCCGCCGCCACCGAAGTCGCCCACCAGGTTAAGGGGGATCGCCGGTTTTTCACCGGAGCGCCCCATGGCGTGCAGGGCGCCGGAGAGGGAAATGTAGTTCATGTCGTGGCCGGCGGCCTGGGCCAGCGGGCCAGTCTGGCCCCAGCCGGTCATGCGTCCGTAGACCAGTTTCGGGTTGCGGGCCATACACTGTTCCGGGCCAATGCCCAGACGCTCGGTGACGCCGGGGCGGAAGCCTTCGAAAATGCCGTCTGCGGTTTCGCAGAGTGTGAGTACTGTTTCGATGCCTTCCGGGCTTTTCAGGTCCAGTGCCAGGTTCTGGCGGTTGCGGAACAGCACGGTATGGCCGATGGCCGAGTGCGGGTTGCCGCCGGGGCGGTCAACGCGGATGACGGTGGCGCCCATGTCGGCCAGCATCATGCCGCAGAAGGGGCCGGGGCCAATGCCGGCCAGTTCGATAAAGGTCAGTCCGTGTAGAGGGCCTGTCATAGGGGGTATCCATTTGTCAGGAATCAGGATCAGGGAATCAGTTGTTGTTCCCTCAGCGTTTTGCGCAGCGCCTGACACTGGCTTTTGGCAATGGCAACGGTGTTGCTGGCCTCGTGGGTGGTGGCGATACCGGTCCAGATCGGCTTGCCTTGCCCGGAGATCAGCTCGGCTCCGTGCTGCCGCAGTGCATCCGGTATCTCTTCTTTTTCCAGCTTGCCACCAATGCCTACCTGCCAGGTGGGCTGGATGTCGTTGTTGTTCACATCCATGGGGTTGAGCTGGTTACCGGGCTGTGGGGGCTGCGCAGCGTCAATCAGCAGGTGGGTCAGTTCCACCATGAGAATTCTGTCCACTCCCTGCTTTTGCGCCCAGTCAAGGATGCGGTCTTTTCCGCCCTCGTACCATAACGGGATTTCCTGATGGCTGAGCAAAATGGTCAACGAATTGCCGGAAAATATTTCCTTGCAGGTGAGTTCCCAGGTTTCACGGATGTTGCCTTCCGGGGTACGGGCCACCAGCAGGAGGGTATCGGTAGCGGCGTAGGTTTTGTCGCTGGTGTAACGGGTGGCTACGTCGGTGGTGCTGGCGCAACCACTGAGCAGAACGGCGGGCAGCAGCACAGATAGCAGGGAACGCATGATGTCTCTCCTTGATCAAGGCGTTCAGTGTAGCAGTGCTGTGCCCGGCTCACAGCTACTGCAGTGCTGCAGACAACCGAACTTTGACCGGGTTGGCAGGCAGATGAACCGCCAGCTTGCACAGGCCGGTGTCGCCACCTTGTGCCGGGAACCAGCGAACCTGATAGCGGTGACCTGACGAGTGGGTCTCTCCGGTATCGAGCAGCTGCAGGGTACCGCTTTCATCGGTGATGATCTGGTCGTCACAATGGACGGCCAGCAACGGGGAATTCAGTCTCAGTTGCTCTGGAGGTTCCGCCACCAGCTGCGCTTCCCAGTAGGCGCCTGCCAGTCCGTCATCGGGATGATAACGGGGCTTGCCAACCCAGGTGCGCTCGGGCAGCGGGGCATCAGTTGGTGCAGGAAAGTACTGTCGTGTACGCAGCCGGAAGTGTTGTTCGGCGGGGATGTCATTGATGTCCTGTTGCTGCATGTCCTGGCTCAGGCGGGCGCTCTGGGCCATCAGGAAATCCAGTGTATGGGGACCATAGAGAGTGTGGCCGCCTTCGTAATACTGGTGCTGGTACTCCTCCGGGGTGACGGCATACCCGAAATAGCCGTTGGCGAGGCTTGAGACTTCGACCTTCCATGGCCGGTCGGCTGGCAGGGTCTCCATCACGGCTTCGCGTATGCGGTTACCGCTTTCAAGGGTGATCTCCCAGGGCAGTGGCACAAGTACCAGATCGTTGATCTGGATCACCTGGAGTAATGCCTGATGCGGGAATGCTTGCGCGGGTAACAGCAGCTGCAGTTTGGAGAGCATCCATTGTTTGACACCCTGGCAGTGATCGGTGAAGAGCCGCCGGGGCCAGCCTTCCTGAAAATACGGCAGCCATGAGATCGGGAAGACCTCGTCCCCGTTGGCGGCGCCGACCACAGCAGTCCCTGTGATTGCCCGCTCGCACAAGCCAAAGCGTGCGCTATCGGTCTGTTCAAGCAGGTCCAGCTGGCGGCTGGCGGTTTTCGTCATCAGCGTGGGAGAGAGCTCGGACTCCAGCTGGTGAAAGAGCTGTACAGCATGATTGCCCAGTGCTGTGCCGATGCGTTGTGCCTCTTTATCGCCTCGCAAATCTTCCTGCCAGGCTGGGTTGTTGTCTGCATGGGTCGCCTGGGCGGCGCCATGGATAAAGCCCGGCTGACGATCCACCAATGCCTGCTCCAGTTGCCGGCTGATCCAGTGCCAGACATCGGCATGGTAGGGAGCGGTAAACGGAGGGATTGCGGTGCCATGAATGGAATAGAGCGAGAGGGCGCCCGCCGGGACAAAATGGTCCCCCTCACGTTGATCAATCCGCAGCATGGTCATGGTCGGGTTGACGGCCTGCATGGCATCACTGTGTGGGGGCGTCACGAAATTGTTCTGCCAGGCCTCAAATGAGCGATTGCGGGTATAGCCATACAAATCCGCCTGGCCGGTAGCAAAACGGGCGTCCTTTCGATTGGCATGGGCGGCGATGACGGCATCGGCAATCTGTTGGCTAAGGAACTCAAACAGGGCTGGGTCAAACCCGGGACGGTTACTGCCAAACACATTATAGAAATCGCTACCCAAGTATTGGCCGGGCCCGGAATGGGTGTGTGTGACCAGCAGGCTGAGACGGTGGGCAGGCACACCGGTGGTTTCGATGAGCTCTGCGACGCGGTGATGCAGGGGCAATGAACCGCTGCCCAGATCCAGTTGCACAATGGCCAGTGGCGCCTGATCCGGGCCCTGCAAGTAGAACGCCCGGGCCTTTAATCGGGTGCGGAACCCATCTGCTTCTCTGGCCCAGGCGGAGTAGCCAAATTTTGGCAATCCCGGTGGTGGGGTGATGTCACGCTCGGCAATGCCTGCCTGGGCGGTTGAGGTTTTTGCATAGGAAGACGATTGCTCAAGGGCAATAGTCAGCGTGGTAACGGGATAAAACAGGAACGGCCACGCGGTGTGGAGTAATGCAGCAAACAGGCCCAACAGGGCAATCGCGATGCCGTATTTAGCAGGACGTTTAGGCACAGGGAAGACTCGGTTTTTATCGCAATTCATTAATTGGCACTATGGTGCAATATTGGTGCTGTACACACAAGCCTGCAATTTGGCGCTTTCGGGTAGTGAAGGATACGTAAAACAACACCCGGAAACACAAAACACCAACAACGGATTGCACACAACATTTCAGCAACGCAACGCCACGGGATCTCTGTTTTTTTTTGGCTTCCGGACTATTCCAATGATTGCACAGATCATTAATACCCAAGGGGGGTAGTCATGAACGGAAGCACTCGATTAACCACTCTGGCTCTTGGAGTAGCCTTGGCGACGCAGTCGCTGGCTGCCGAAGACAGCCAGGAAACCACGCGGCAGTACGTCGCACCCATGCTCCATTATCTGGTACTTGACGAGGACCGTGATCTTTCCCGAAACGGTCTGGGTGCAGGCCTGATTTATGGTCGCGAAATTTCCGAGCACTGGTGGTGGGAGACCGAAGGTGCCGGTTATGGCCTGGATTCCGGTGTGGAAGGCTCAGCGGATTTCTACCAGTACATCATCAGTACGGGTGTGGCCTATGCCTTCGGTGACCGTAAGGGGTTTACGCCTTTTGTTCTGGCCCAGATCGGTGGTGTCTACGAAGACGTGGTACCGGACGATGATGATGGCCTGAACCTGCATGCCAATGTGGGTGTAGGTGCGGTGACCGGCCCATTGTTTGATAACGGTCTGAAAATGCGTTTTGACGCCCGTTACATGTACGACGATTTTGACGGCATCACCGGCACACCGTCGGAAGATGAGGGTGGTTTCAACGACTGGCGTTTCTCGCTGGGCCTGGAAGTGCCTCTGGGTGTGACCAAAACGGTAGAAGTGGAAAAGATCGTTTATGAAACCCGCGAGGTAGAAAAGGTTGTTGAAGTCGCTGCTGCCGATACCGATGGCGATGGCATCCCGGACAACCGTGATAAATGCCCGAACACTCTCGCTGGCGGTAAGGTGGATGGCGATGGCTGTCTGATCAAGAATCAGACCATTTCCTTCAACAATATCGGCTTTGAGCTGAACTCTTCGAAAATCACCGCAACGTCTCGTCCCACTCTGGATCGACTGGCGGCATCCCTGAATGCCCAGACCGATTTCAATGTGGAGGTTGCCGGCCATACCGACAGCTCCGGTTCTGCGGAATATAACGAAAACCTGTCGGACCAGCGTGCGCATGCAGTGCGCCAGTATCTTGTGGACCAGGGTGTAGCGGCGGAACGTCTCACCGCTCGTGGGTATGGTGAAGTGGATCCGGTAGCCAGTAATGAAACCGCTTCCGGCCGAGCCATGAACCGTCGCGTTGAATTCCGCGTTAGTGAACAGTAGGAGAACAGTCATGAAAGTGCAGATGAAATCCCTCTCCGCCATCATGCTGGCCACCCTGCTGGGCCTCGGTCTGGCAGGCTGTGAGGCCGATGGTGATGGTGACAGTAATAACGGTGGGACTAACAACCCGCCAGTAACCCGTACCAACGATCAGGACCGTGACGGTATACCTGATAATGTGGACAACTGTCCGACCATGGCTAACGCCATGCAGGAAGATCAGGACGGCGATGGTATTGGTGACGTGTGTGATGACGACCGCGACGGTGATGGTGAAGACAACCCCACCGACAACTGCCCGCTGGTACCGAACCCCAACCAGGAAGATGCCGATGGTGATGGCATTGGTGATGCCTGTGACCAGGATAACGACCAGGACAAGGACGGTATCGATGATGGCGTAGACAACTGCCCGACCATCTTCAACCCGGAACAGGGTGATGTGGATAACGATGGTATCGGCGACGTTTGTGATGATGACGCAGATGGTGATGGTGTGCCCAACACCACCGACAACTGTGTGTACACGCCGAACGCTGATCAGGCGGACCTGGATACCGATGGTATTGGTGATGTCTGTGAAGATGACCGTGATGGTGACACTATCCTCGACACCAATGATAACTGTCTGAACACCCCGAACACCGACCAGGCGGATCAGGACGTTGACGGTATCGGCGACGTGTGTGATGACGACCGTGATGGTGATGGCGTACCCAACGACACTGACAACTGCCCGCTGACCGCCAACGCTGACCAGGCAGATAGCGATGGCAATGGCATTGGCGATGTCTGTGACGGCGGTGGCGGTGATCCCACTGACACTGACGGCGATGGCGTTCCGGATACGACCGATAACTGCCCGACCATTACCAACGCCGATCAGGCAGACGGTGATGGCGATGGCAAAGGTGATGTCTGTGACGACGACGGGTTCACTTGCTCTGCTGCTACCACCTATCAGCCTTTGACTACGGCCGATTACACCGCTGACAGCGCTGTATTGGGTGTGTGCCTCGGGTGCTCTGTAGATGACGAGGGCAATGCCATCGACAACATGAACGCCACCTTTGCGCAGATTAATATCGGGGCTGCCCTGATCTATGGTGGTGGGTATGTGAAAGCCGTAGCCAATAACCCGGCGATGGATATCAGCGACAGCATGGTGGGTTTTGTGGTGAGTGATCCTGCATCCCAGCTGCTGAACCTGGAGTTACTGGGCAACTTCACCACCATCCGCTTCTTCGATGATGGGGTTGAGGTGGATAGCGCTACGGTCGGTGGCGGTGTGCTGGATCTGGACCTGCTGGGACTGGGTGCCAACTCGGACCAGCGCTTTATCTCTGCACCGGCCCCGGCCGTGGCATTCGACTCCATCCAGCTGGACTACGCTGGCCTGGTGAATGCCAACAAGAGCTTCCGTATCCATGATATCTGTGTGGGTACGCCCTGATTGCTTACAATGAGTCAGGATTATTAAGGGGCCTTCGGGCCCCTTTTTTATTGCGCTGCCACTGCAGTCTCCTCCCACCGCGCCGTAGGAGATTCTATGTTGTCCATCCC